>CAZUFW010000015.1:0-5549 GCA_964619895.1 uncultured Clostridia bacterium
TTAACATGATGAAAAATATACTCCTTCTTTTCATGTTGGAACCTCCTGTTTCTCCTGCTTATGATTAATCAATCTGGTAAGGCAAAATAACAATAACCTTTGTATAACTGCCTTTTTGACTCTCAATTTTGATTCCATACTCACTGCCATAGGTTAATAATAATCTCTTTTGTACATTTTCAAGACCTAAACCGCCATACAAAGATGAGCTTTTCCCAGTATTATTAATATATTGCATATATTCCTCATCTACCCCAACGCCGTTGTCATATATTTCTATCTTTACCCTGCCTTTATCATCTCTACTGCCTGTGATTTTAAGTATTGAATTATTTTCTCCATTTTCAAGTCCATGAACAATAGAGTTTTCAATAATAGGCTGTAAAATTAAATTAGGAATTTTACAATTCAAAATTGATTCATCTATTTCAATTACCACTTCAAAATTGTTATCATATCTAACCTTCTGCAAATCTAGATAATCATTTAAGAATAATAAATCTTCTTTAATAGTAACAAACTTTTCTTGATAAGATATACTATGTCTCAATAGCTTTCCTAAGCTGATTACAAATGTAGATACTTCTTCTGTTCTCCCTAGCTTTGCCAAAGCCTTAATTTCATTTAACATATTATATAGGAAATGGGGACTTATTTGCGCCTGCAATGCTTTTATTTCTGCGTTTTTTTCACGTTCTGTCTGTTCTACAACCCTATCTAGTAGAACATTTATCTCATCCAGCATTTTATTGAACCCTTTTGTGACCATTGTCATTTCATCATCTTGATTTATATCTTCTTTGATACGAACCTGTATATTTCCTTCTGATATTTTTTGCATACCTTCTACTACGGTCTCTATGGGTCTATACAACCGTCTAGCTTGGGCTTTTACTATAATAAAGCATATTAAAAAAACAAATGCAACTATTATCAGGGATATTCTAATGAGTAATGATATTCCCTTATAAAAGTTACTAACCCTAACAAATGTAAACAAAGAAAAATCATTATTTTCAGCTTGCTTTACAACATAAATGGTTTCATTTTTTTCATTATCATATAGCTTTAGCTTCTTATAATTCCATTGGACTATTTTTTCTGGTGAAACAGAATAACCTTCTTTAAAATGTGATGTTGTATCTAAAATAACAACATTGTCATTATTAGATAGTATATATTCTGTTTCCTCTCCGCCAACAAAGAGAAACTGATTTATTAATGCACTTCGATAAATATCTAAAATTAAATACCCTATAATATTATTTTTACTATCAAGAATGGCTTTACCCATACTAAGTGAAATGACTTGATCCTTTTCAGTATGATAATTACTAGGGAAAGTAACCACCTTGTATGGGTTCTTTTTCATTTTATATAAAATTCCCCACTCCGAATAAACAGATTGGTCATATAGACGGGACTTTGTATTTGTATCATAACTAATTGAGCTATCATAGTCTATGATATGAACTTCAATTTTCCCTTTACGTCCTGTCAACAGAGGATTGACAATAGAACTTACTTCATTTAATTGTCCCTTATCATTATTTGTCAATGCACTTTGGACTAGGCTTTCATCTGATAAGCTATATAATATATTGCTGTATTCATCCATAAGATTCTCATAACTCTCTATAGCTGCATCGCTTGCTGCAGTAACCTTTTTATCATATTCCTCAATTGTCATTTTATAGTTTATATATATTATTGCTATAACACAAATGATTAAAGGAATGATTGAACTGCATAAAAATGCAGTAAAAAGTTTTTTAAAATATTTTCTGCTAACTTCAGATTTATGCACTCAATTTCACTCCCGATATTTGTCATGTTTTTATTATAACACTTTTTTTCTATAGGAAACTATCCCAACATATGGGATTCAGGGCAATTTATTTTTTAGATATTTGATGACAAATATTCAATTTCTTTTAATATTTCCTCTTTAGAAAGATTTGTATGAGGCTCATATTCTAATACAATATCTGCATTAGGTGTATATTTCTTGTATAATGATAAAAAATTCATGTAATTGAATGAACCATTCATTATACTATTGTGTTGATCTCTTACTCCATCATTATTATGAAAATGATATGCTTGTACACGTTTGGCATATTTTGATAAAAACTCTTCAATATCCATTTTATTAATATGAGCATGACCAATGTCAATAATTGAAAGTGCTTTTGAATTTGATTTAAAAATTTCACCATACTCTTGGTTATTATATAGAGGTAATTTTCCTTTAGAAAATGCTATATTCTCAATTAGCATGTTTACATTATGCTGTTCAGCTAAATTTATAAGGGTAGTTATATTCTGTTTACTAGTTTGTTGAGCATCTTTTATGTTGCTTTCATCGAACCCTATTTGTGTATAATGAAATACTACATGTTTTACTTCATATTCTTTTGCTAGTGAAAATACTTTGTCATAGCTATTAATCAACCAATCATATTCCTTTGTTCCTGGCTTTGAAGTAGCTTCTACTCCAATATATGGTCCATGAAAAGAGATTGGGCATTTAAGCTTCTCTAAAACATTTCTTAGCCTATTCCAATATTCCCCGTCATGGGTAAATGCAATCAATTCAACTCCCAATCCTGGAAGTGGTTGTTCATTAATCCACATAGCCAGCTCTTCCATAGCATCTAAACCTTTTATGAGTGAACTTATATAAAAATTCATGTCTCTACCTCCTATAAGTTAGCTGGATATCCGATTGAATTAGTAGTTTTAGCATCAAAGAAATGTAATTTCGAAGGAATAATATTCCAATAAACATTTTCTTCATCTGAAATCACATTCTCAGACATTATTGATATTACCTCTTCTTCACCAATATTAAAGTAGAACCCAACCCTATTACCATAATCCTCAATATATTCAACTTTAACTGGTATGCTCATATCTCCTGCAGTATTGCTTAGCTGAATATTTTCTGGTCTTATTCCAAGCATGATTTCTTGGGCTTTTGATTCTTTTATTTGTTTTAGCCATATTTCCGGCAATACTATCCTATGGTTTCCTAATATCATATTGTCTCCATCTATCTTTGCAGGAATAACGTTCATAGATGGAGAACCAATAAATTTAGCTACAAAAATATTAGCTGGTTTATGATATACATTATATGGTGTATCTATCATTTGTAGATTTCCTTGATTCATTAACGCAATTCTATGGCCAATTGTCATAGCCTCGATTTGGTCATGAGTCACATATACAAATGTTTGGTTATACATTTCATGTATTTTAACTAATTCTTTTCTAGCATAGCCACGTAATTGGGCATCCAAGTTTGATAAAGGCTCGTCTAACAAGAAAAAATCTGCTTTTTTTACTATTGCTCTTGCTAGTGCTACCCTTTGTCTTTGCCCGCCAGATAGTTCTCTAGGGTATCTGTTTTCCAGTCCTTGAAGCCCTAACATTCTAACGGCCTCTTCCACTCTCTCTTTTATAACTTCTTTTTTTTCTTTATTTATTTTCAATCCATATGCTACATTTTCATTAATAGTCATATGAGGATATAATGCATAATTCTGAAATACCATAGCTATACTTCTATCACCGCTGTCAATATCATTTGCTAATTTATTGTTAAGATACAGTTCTCCTGATGTAACTGTTTCTAGTCCGCTAATCATCCTTAATATTGTTGATTTTCCGCATCCAGATGCTCCTAATAGAATAATTCGTTCTCCCTTTTTTATCTCTAGGTTTAAATCTTTTATAACTTTAACTTTTCCAAATGACTTGGTAACATTCTTGAATTGTATACTATTCATATTTGTCCTCCATTTTCCTATAATCTATTTGAACTATTGTATGATATATGTTATCTAGCCTTTGATACCAGATTGAGTAAAGGTGCTTATTATAAATTTCTGGCATACGGAATATATTGACAATGGTAATAACATAGTTAGTACAGAAATTGCCATTGCAACTGGAATATCTGTACCACCTTCTGCACTTACAAACATTTGTAAAGCCAAAGATAAAGTATAATTTTCTGTGCTCTTTAAAATAAGTGATGGCCAAACATATTCATTCCATGAGTTTATAAAAAATATTATTCCTATTGATAAAATTGCTGGTCTTATAAGAGGTACAATTATAGTGCTTAGAATTTTAACATGAGGTGTTTTTTCAAGTTTAGCCACCTCTAATAACGATTTAGGAATACCTCTCATATGCTGTCTTAGTAAAAAAATACCTGTAGCATCTGCTAGCTGTGGAAGTGCGACACCTAGAATATTATCTCTAAGCCCCATTTTTGATATTGTAATAAAATTAGGTATCATTGTTACTGTAAATGGAATAAATATTGTACTTATCAATATAAAATAAATTATGTTTTTGCCTTTAAAATCTAAAAATACGAAGCTATATGCTGCTAAAATTCCTGTAATCAATTTAAATATAGTTACAATAGTTGCAATAGCAAATGTATTCATAGTAATCTTGAGAAAAGGTATTATGCTTATTACCCTTTCATATGCAGAGGTTGTTGGATTATTAGGAATCAATGATAGATTATTATTAAAGGCTTCATTCAATGATTTAAATGAAGTTGATACAGCAAATAATATGGGATACAAAAGTATTAATATTAGAACAATGAAAACAAAATGCCATTTTATCCCTGAATTCTGATTAATTCTCATAATAAACGCCCCTCTCCACATACTTAAATTCTATATAAAGCAAAATTAAGAAAATGAACATTGTAATAACTGATAATGCAGAGGAACGACCTGTATTATAAAAAGTAAATGCTTCTTGATAACCTCTGTAAATAATATTTGAACTTGCGTTATTAGGTCCCCCTTGTGTTAGCACTTTGATTGGAGTAAATACATACTGTAGCCCTTGTACTATACTCATTATCAGAATATATACTGCAGAAGAAGAAGTTAAAGGTACTACTATTTTTGTGAAAATCTTTCTATTAGGTGTTTTTTCTAATTTGGCTGCTTCGATTAGCTCATCAGGTACACTGCTTACACCAGATAACAGTACTAGGAAGTTATAACCAAATGCTTTATAAACTGCTACCAAGCTAATTACGAATATTACCAAGCCCTTGGTTTTTGACCAGGTTGGCATAGTGATCCCAATATGAGAAAGCACAGCACTAACCGGACCTGAAACTGGGTTAAATATCCATTGTAACACAATAGCTCCAACCACTAATGATATTAAACTAGGCATAAAAATTAAAGATTTATATAATGACTTGTATTTTTTTATAACAAATGTATTAACAAAAGCTAGAACATAAGGTACTAGAAAGTTTAATATTACTAGAATAACTAGATACAAAAGGGTATTAGAAAATATTTGTATTGTTTCGGGATCTTTAAATAAAGCAATATAGTTTTTCAAACCAACTATAGTTTTTGTAGGAGAGACCATATTCCATTTAAAAAAGCTTAAGTAAAATGTGTAAGCGAGTGGCCAAAACATAAATAAAACAAAACCCAACATTGCTGGCGATACAAATAACCATGCAAGAAAATTTTCTTTCATTATTTTGT
>CAZUFW010000015.1:5559-46930 GCA_964619895.1 uncultured Clostridia bacterium
GCGCCGGAGTATTTGTGTCGGTTGCCCCTTCTGTTTGTTTGGCTTTTTTTGTTTAGAGCTATGATTTTTTACCATGTATAACTTCCTTTCGTAATATTATTTAAAAAACTATTCCAATTTTATTGCATAAATCTATATATCTACATAAACAAAACATCCGACGTATTGCGTTGGATGTTTTGTTATGTCATTATTCACTAAGCAGTTTATTTAATTCGTCTTGAGCTGAAGTCAGTGCCTCTTTCACTGAAGCTTCACCACCCAAGATTTTATCTCTAGTATCAGCAAATAATTGTTCCGCTCTCGTTCCTACGTCTCCTGGGAAAGCTACCCATGAATATATTCCATCCATTTCACTAAAAGCAACACCTAAAAGCTGATTTTCTTCAATATATGCCTTCAATCCTTCTGGATCTTCTGCTACATCTTGTCTTGGAGGTAAGTATCCAGTGTTTTGTGACCATTTTGCTAACCACTCAGGTTGCATAATAAACTTAATGAATTCCCATGCAGCTTTTTGCTCTTCTTCTGATTGTGCCATTATTGGTAAGAAGTTTCCACCAGCAGGGATTCTTCTATCCTTCCCTTCGAAAACTGGGAATTCAGTAGCTCTTAAGTCAAATTGTGCAGCTGATTGGATTGTCCCTATTTTAGCACTTGTTCCAGCAAATATACCAACTTTTCCATTTATAAATGTTTGAATTCCTTCATCTGCTGTAATATGCAATGCTGATTTATCAACTAAAACCATGTCTGCTAATAATTGATATGCCTCTTCTGCTTCAGGTGATGCAAATGCTGCACGATTATCATCTGATAGGATTCTAGCACCGTTGCTCTCAAGTAACCCTTGTACTGCCCAGTTATCAGCATATTCTTGCATGTAGAATCCATACTCACCAGTTTTTTCTGAGATTTGCTTTGCATAGGCTCTAACTTCTTCCCATGTCTTTGGAGGTTGGTCTGGATCTAATCCTGCTGCTTTAAATAAGTCTGCATTATAATAAATAATTGGAGTACTTATGGAGAAAGGAATTCCTACCTGTTCGCCATCAACTTGTGCTAAAGATAAGATATTATCTAGGTATGTTTCAGACAAATAATTCTTATCTTCTGGAACATATTTCTCCACAATTTCTTCAGGACTTGTATAGTTGAAGTTTGCTGCAAAGTATTTCAAATAATTATATCCAATCATTACAATTGATGGATTGTTACCAGAAGCAACTTCAGCCTGTAGATTTTGCATTAAGCCTGGGTACATATCAGGATTGTATACTTCTTTTACTTTGATTCTGTCTTGGGAAGCATTAAATGCTTCTACCATTTCTTTTATTACAGGTGCACCAAAATTTTCTGAATAAACATGCCAAAAAGTAATTTCAATAGGTCCTTCTTTTGTTCCAGCATTATTATTTTTACTGCTACATCCTGTCATAAGTCCTATCATTAATACAATGGATAGCAGTAAAGCTAATATGCTCTTCGCTTGTTTTTTCATGTAATCCTCCCCTTATAATTAGAGTTAAATTTTACAATCGTTTACTTTTCAACTCCGATTATATCGACAAAACTTTAAAGAAACAATTATCAATATCTGTCACTTTTGTCTAATATTCAGTACTCTCAGAACAAATGATGCAAGTAAAACCACGTTAATTGAGCTTATGGGCTTAAATCTATGTTTGGAATGGATTATGATGAAAAATGTGATAAAATATTATAGGGTACTTAAAATCTTCAAATCTTTATTTTTTATTTAATTAATATTTGAAAGGCAGTGATTATCATTAGTAAAAATAATTTTTTTAAGACAAAATTTGATTATGAAGAAGATGATTATGATAGATTAAAGAATATAAGCAGAAATAATAATAAATATAAAGGCTTTACCAACAAGGCAACTATGAAAAAAACAGAGTTCGATTATGAAGAAGATCCATATGAACCAGAAAAAAGCTAATCTTGCTTTGGTACTCTTGTATCATGGCAAAAAAAAAGCATAAAAAAATACAGAGCATATTCAAATATTCTCTGTATTTTAAGGTCACATTATATGTATAGTGTATTTTAATTTTGTTCAGCATGGATAATTAGATAACTTCTTTCTTCATTTGTTTTCATTTTTTGAATTACTATGAAACATACAATCACTGATATTACTCCTATGGAACCGTTGCTAACTAACATGGCAATGCCTACACTTTTGCTTCCCACATTAGTAAATCTTTGCAAGAAATATAATGTTGGTATTCTAAATAAGAATAATCGAATAAAGTTGATTGCCAATGATAATCTAGTATAACCTAATCCATACAATAATCCTAGAACGGAAGAAGCAATTGTAAATCCTATTAAAGCGTAACGTTCGTATTTATATATATCCTTTATTTCCTTAGCAAATTTAATATCACCTTTAGCAAATAATCCAACAATAGAATCCATAAAAACTCCTGTCAATAAAAACCCTATAAAGCCGATAAACACGCTAACAATGAGAGTTTTCTTAAAAGCATCTAATGCTCTCTCAGGGTTTTTGTTCCCTAGGTTTTGACTGATAATAGACGTTTCTCCATCTTGAAAACCATTAGTTATACTTGTTGTAATACCTGAAATATTATTTGAAATACCAAGAGCTCCAACTACCATGCTATGATATAGAGTACTCATAGAATTCACAATCATTTTGCCAAAACTAAAAGCAAATTTTTCGAAAAAAATTGGAATTGCTAAGTTTATTATTGGCCATATGATTTTTTTTGATAAATCCACACTTTTAAAAGACAATCTAAATACATTATCACTCTTAAGCATACTTGATATACCTATTACTGTTAATAATAAATGAGCTAATAATGTAGCAACAGCCATCATTGTGATGCCGTAGTTCAAAACATAAACAAATAATGCTGTAAGAGTTAATTTTACTCCAAGGACCATTAAATTTAGATGTAAGATTTTCTTTGTATTACCCTTTGCCTTTTCAACAGCTATGTACACATTATTTATAAAAATTGCAACAATCATAATGATTTCAATGGCAAAATAGCTGCTTCCAACGCTTATAAGTTCCTCAGGCGTATTAAGTAACCTTAGAATAGGTTTAGTAAAAGGTACTATTGTAACTAATAGTATAAGCCCAATACTAGTTGCTAAAAAAAACAAAGTATTCACATTTTTTTTAGCATTCTCTATATCGCCAGCACCATAGTATCTTGCAATTATTATTCCTCCACCTACAGATAAGCCCGCACCTATAGCAGTGACTGTATTCTTTATTTGAGAAAGATAAGCAACAGCAGAAACCACCTCAGAACCTATATGGGAAGCCATCAAGGAATCGAAAAGTACAAATAAATGATTAAATCCATTATAAATTGCTAAGGGGATGGATATCGATAAAACCACTTCCCATATATTACCTTCTAGAACAAACTGTCTCCTTTTACTATCTTTATTACTTAAAACATTACTCATATTCATCATTCCTCGCTTGTTTTTGTCATTCAACTTTTTGCCAATATTCTAAAACTAACTTTCAATATCTAATTAATACAATTTTCAACTGTCATGTTTAATTATACTCAAGTTTTTAGCCAAAATCTGTACATTATTTGCTGTTTTATTGATTTTATATGCATATTTTGCTTTCTTTTATATGTGAATAATGATATAATTCGTTTTAGGTGATTTATTATGATAAAAAAAGATATTGATTTTGAATATCCTGATCATTCATTTTATTTTTCTCATAGAGAAGTTTTTGGACATTTTACTATGCTTTCTAATCATTTTCATAATCAATATGAGCTCTACTATCTTTTAACTGGAGAAAGATATTATTTTATTGAAGATAGGATCTTTCATGTAAAGCCTGGAAATCTAGTATTAATTAATAAGAATGACCTACATAAAACAACAGATGCCAATACACAAGATCATGAAAGGGTCTTAATCAATTTTAGCAAAAATGGTTTTTTATCATCATCTTACATGGATAATCTTGTGAATGAGCTGTTTACAAAAAACAATAATACTATCACTTTCTTGCCGGCTGATCAGCAATATGTGGAATCATTGTTTAGTAAAATGACATCTGAAATTCAAAATAAAGCTACTGGCTTTGAAGTTGCTCTACAAGCACTTTTTACAGAACTTCTAGTTTATACAAAAAGATATATAGAAAAAAATCAGAATAGTACATTAGCTAATCCAAGCCCAATGCATGAAAAAGTATCTGAAATCATTCAATATATAAACAGCAATTACAGTAGTCCACTATCTCTTCCATCTATTTCGAAGAGATTTTTTATAAGCCAATATTATTTAAGTAGAGCTTTTAAGCAATCAACAGGTTTTACTTTTATTGAATATGTAAACAGCATAAGAGTTCGAGAGGCTCAGCGCTTACTCAGGGAAACAAATGATAAAATAATTGATATTGCAGGAAAAGTTGGATTCGGTAATATTTCACATTTTGGCAGGGTTTTCAAAGAAATCACAAATCTTTCTCCATTAAACTATAGGAAGTTAAATAAATGAGAAAATATAAAAAACCTCTCCTGATTTTAATCATCTAGAGAGTTTTTTTATATTTTTCTAATTATTAAGCAGCTACTTCTACAGTCTTTTCTTTCTTTCGTGGCAGTGCTTTACGTTCTTGATAAGGAGTTACTAATGAGACTACTATTAGAACAGCTATTGAAATTAAAAATGCTATTGCTCCTGTGTCTAGTTTTGGAGAAATCTTTCCAGTTACTTTTAAGAAGTATAGTATAAGAGCTAATCCTCCACCTGTTATTATACTTATCAGTGCACCTTGTTTATTCGCTCTTCTCCATCTCACTCCTGCTACAAGTGCTGGACCAAGTCCTGCTGCAAAGAATCCAAAGGCAGCATTTCCTAACCATGCAACTAAATCTGGTGGTCTAATAGCTATTAGTACTGTTACTACACATAATACTACTGTTGCTATACGTGAATATAATACTCCTTGCTTGTCAGAAAGCTTTGTGCCAAAGCCTTGCTCCATAATATCACGAGTAACAGTTGAAGCGGCAACAACTATAAAAGTTGATACTGTAGACATTATAGCTGCTACGGCTGCAGCTAATATTATTCCAGCTCCACCAGCAGGCATAAATGCGACTAAAAACTCAGTAACGGCTAGGTCTGGATTTGTTAATGGCTGAACTAATCCTTGAACTTCTGCTGCTCTATAAACCATACCTGTAAACACAAAGAAGGTTATAATTACATAAGTAGTTGCAGCAATTGCAGGAGCCCAACGAAGCATATTGATTTTCTTTATAGTATAAAAACGTGTTGTAAATTGCGGTTGTCCTACTGTACCTACTGCATATAATAAAAAGAATGATATAAATGACCATTTTGTCAATCCAAAATTATCTGAGAAAGGAAGCAACATCTCTGGTCTCACTTGTCCTAATGATAGATTCATTTGAGTAAATCCACCAACTGCTCTAAATCCATAAACAAGAACTAGTATTCCTCCAAGGCACATAACTATCATTTGGAATGAATCGTTATATATGTTGCCCTTTTGCCCACCTAAGGTTGAATAGAAGCCTACAATTACTACTCCCACAATTAGTCCTATTGCATAAGTTGAGCCTAGTAGTGTTTGGAACATTAACCCCATAGCTACCCATTGAGAAACCATGTATGCTACTATACCTACAAGTATAACTATTGAGCATATCCATCTAACTTTTTTGTCCTCATAAAGTGTAAGAA
The DNA here is from genome assembly GCA_964619895.1 of uncultured Clostridia bacterium. GTDB lineage: Bacteria > Bacillota > Clostridia > Tissierellales > Proteiniboraceae > Proteiniborus. Next base: position 11,317 of record CAZUFW010000015.1, read on the forward strand.
ATAAATCTGGTATTGTTAAAGCTCCATGCTCTTCGCTTAGATAACGCATTGGTTTTGCTAAAAGTCCATATACAATTATATATGCTAATATTGCATTGAGCACTGGCTGATAACCTAAATTATATGCTAACCCTGGTAATCCTACAAAAAAGAATCCACTTGCTATAGTTGCACATGATGAAAAAGCTACTACAACAGTTCCCATTTGGCGCCCAGCAAGGAAAAAGTCCTTAATATCATTTTGTGAACGTGACGACCAAATACCTATTCCTATTACAATGGCAAAATATATAACAAAAGTATGCTGAATTACTATGCTCTCTTGGACTTCCTACAATTCCAATAACCTTCACAATGCACCTCCTTTCTTATGTAATCCATCCAGAGGAAGTATTTACTCCCTCTGAATGTTAGGCAAGTTGACTTTCCCTACCAAATCATATTCTTCTTTGCATTAAACCTTAGTTCATCTCTAAAACCAGGATGGGCAATATTAATCAATCTCTCTACTCTTTCCTTTATAGATCTACCTCTCAGCCATGCTACTCCATATTCTGTGACTACATAGTCCACATCATTTCTAGACAAGCTCACTATGCTGCCTTGCTTTAACATAGGCACTATCTTTGATACAGTAACTCTCTCGCCATCTTCATTCTTTACCTGAGCTGTAGAATACAATGCTATAAAGGATTTGCCTTCTGGACAATTTTGTGCTCCTACAGCTGTATCTGATTGTCCTCCAGTACCAGATATTTGGACTGGTCCTATGGACTCTGATGCACATTGTCCAAACAAGTCTACTTCTATAGAAGTATTTATAGACGCCATTTTATGATTTTGTCCTACCACATGTGGAGCATTAGTCCATTTTCCATTCTTAAACAGTACTGTAGGATTATCATCTAAAAAGTCATATAGTTTTTTAGAGCCAAGGGCAAATGTAGCTACGGACTTACGAGGATATAGGGTTTTCATTGAATTGTCTACAGCTCCACATTTTATTAAGTCTACCATTCCGTCTGTAAACATTTCAGTGTGAATTCCCAGACGCTTTTTTACCTTCAATGCTTCTGCTACTGCATTAGGAATTCCACCTATTCCTAACTGTATAGTTGAGCCATCATCAACTAATTCTGCTATGAAATTTCCTATTATTCTATCTTTTTCTGAAATAGGTGCCTCTGGAAGTGCTACAACAGGATAATCTACTTCTACTAAAGCATCTATTTCGCTTATATGTACTATTGTATCTCCAAAGGTCCTTGGAAGATTTGGATTTACTTCCACTATTATTATGGCTCCCTCATCTATGACATCTCTTTCATATGTACAGCCTAGAGATAAGCTCAAGTTCCCATGCTTATCCATTGGAGAACAGCTTGCCAACAATACTAATCTTCTGCCGTCTATTGAGTATCTTCTTTTGGTATATGCCGAATGCAAATGTTGAGGAACATGAGATACATTACCATTTAATTGTGCATTTCTCAAAGGTGGTGAATAAAACCATCCGTTTACAAATATGCTGTCACGATATATTGGGTTATTGATGAATTCATAATTTCCCATAGGCAAACAATTTGTAAGGTCACATCCTCTTACTCCGTTGTCCCTTATTGTGTGAAGCTCCTTTAGTATAGCAATAGGCTCACTTCCTCCTAATGCTGTAATGATAAAATCATTTGATTTAATCATGCTTAAAGCTTCTGATATGGTTTTTGTTTTGCTTTTATACATTTCCTGCATATCCTGCCCCCCTGTCTAATTAACTTTCCCCCATCTAACCATTGAACAAGCAAATGCATATCCTGTTCCAGCTCCTAATAGGGCACATATGTCTCCATCCTTTACTTTCCCTTGCTGTATTCCATAATCTAATGCAAGCAGTTGATCAACATGTCCACAATGTCCATCATCTGATAGGTACACTGTTTTTTCTCTGTCGATACCTAAATCGTCCATTATTGCATAATGTGCCTTAGGATTAATATGGGTAATTCCTATAAAATCAATATCCTTCTCTTCTAGCTTAGGGTCTTTTAAAGCTAATCTTACTGCTCCAGTAAAGTCAGGCAATGATTTTTCTCCTAATCTTTTCTTCATTCCTTCACCATCTGGTACCACTAATAACTGGGCTTTTCTTAATGCTTCTGGGTCTTTTGCTATTTCTTCTGTTATAGGGTATAATGAACCACCATATTCCCCATAGACATCATCGCAAAATATGTGATCAGTAATTATTCCAGTTCCCAACAGTTCGTTCTCATCATGATCTCTACGCAATAATAGTGCAAATCCTGCTGGTGACATATTGAACATAAAGGATTGAACTGGATCCTTATAGTCAACCAAGTAAGCATTTACATTTCCACCTACTATAAGTACATTTTTCATGTTTTCATTTGCATACATCATGTCTTTTGCTATTTTTAATGCTAATGGAGTAGCTGCACATCTTAGGCCCATGTCCCAAGCAAAAGCATTGTCAGCACCTAGTTCATGCTGTATCTTTATAGAAACAGTCCAGCATACATATTCACAATAGGTTTCACCAGCATAAAGAATCATATCGATATCATTAGGATCAAAATCTATTTTCTTTAGTAAATCCTTTGCTGCCTTTGTTGCCATCATTCCTGGATGATCTTCAGGTCCTCCCACATGTTTTCGTTTTATTCCCATTTTCTCCCTTAATATTTCTGGTTTTATATTTACTAATTCTGATAGTTCCTCTGCTGTTATTGTTTGCTCTGGCAAATACAAAGAATAATCCACTATTCCCACTCTAAAATCTTTTTTCATAATACTGCCTCCTTATGTTTTTAATATATTTAAATTATTAAAACTACTAAATATTTTGATAAAACCATGGGTTTAAACAAGGTTTTCTTTATCTGATACTATTAAATAGCAATTGTTATGCCAAAGTTTAAATGTTGCTAATAGCTCTATTTTTCAATGTTCATTAAAATGCTTGCTAAAAAAACTTCTGATTGGTGTAACTTTTTGTTACGCCATAATTGCTTAATCTCATTCCAACACATGATTATTCTATAATTGGATAATGCTACTTTTTGTTACATGTAACATATTGTTTCAATAATTCTTCATTTACATTGACTTAGGTCAAGCAACATGCTAAATTAAAGTTAATATACAAATTATGAAAGATGAGGGATTGTTTTGAATAAATATCTAGATGCATCCATTAATCCAAATGAAATCACAGATATTTTTGTCTCAATGACATCTTTGCTGTTTAATCAATTGCCTGTACCTATTAACTTCATAGATGCAGAAGGTAAAGTTATCATAATGAATCAGGCTTTTCTTGATTATCTTAATATTGATTTAGAAGATGTTATAGGAAAGCATCTATCAGAAATTGACCCTTCTGTAAGATTACCTATTGTGGTCAAGACTGGTCATGCTGAGATAGGTCAAAAACATAGATTTCATAATGGACGTGAATCAATAGTACATAGAATCCCTCTATTCTATAAGGACACTATAATTGGTGGGGCAGGCATCATTTTAATAGAGGATTTAAACTATTTGTATGAAATTGCAGAAGAAAATAGCTTGATAAAAACTCTCAAGGCAAACAAGGCTAATAAAATTGCTGATGTTTATAAGACTAAATATACTTTTGATGATATATTAACCCAAACATACTTAGGAGAGAAATGTAAAGAGCAGGCTAAAATCTATGCTAACACCAATTTTCCTATATTGATTACAGGAGAAAGCGGCGTAGGCAAAGAGTTATTTGCTCACTCTATTCATTCTTCTAGCAGCAGGAAAGATGGTCCCTTTGTAAGAGTAAATTGCGCAGCTATTCCTGAATCCTTAATTGAATCTGAACTATTTGGATATGAAAAGGGTGCATTTACTGGCGCTCAAACTACTGGAAAAATAGGAAAGTTCGAATTAGCTAATGGAGGAACTATCTTTTTAGATGAAATTGGAGATTTTCCTATTAGTTTACAGGCTAAGCTCCTTAGAGTATTGCAGGAAAAAGAAATTGAAAAAATAGGCAGCAATGAAATAGTACAGCTTGATATTAGAGTCATAGCTGCTACAAATTATAATCTGGAGGATAAGGTTAGAGAAAATAAATTTAGACAGGATTTGTTCTATAGGCTAAACGTGTTAAATCTTAATGTACCTAACTTAAAGGATAGAAGAGACGATATTCCTCTACTCATCAATCATTTTATTACCTCTATGTATCAGAACTTTGGAATATATAAAAAGTTCTCTGACGATATTATTGATATTCTAAAAACCTATTCTTGGCCAGGAAATGTTAGAGAATTGAAGAATATTGTGGAGCGCATTGCAGTAAATACTGAAGGAGAAATAGTTAAGAAAAATGACATTCCTGAATATATTATTGAAGAAATAAACTCTAGTCAAACTGCTTCTATTAATAATGATTGTGAATTAAAGGAAGGGTCTTTGAAAAATACTTTATTTGAAATAGAAAAGAGAATCATTCGTGAAACCTTGCTAAACTGTAATTATAACAAAGCAGAGACAGCAAGAGTTTTGAATATACCTAGAATGACCCTCTATAGAAAATTGAAAGAAATGGGTTTATAAGATTTACATACTCTCTAAAGAAAACTTTTACATAAATCTTCTAAGGCCTTATTTGATATATATTTTAATGGTATATCAAAAACAGTCCTTGCTCCTACGTATCCTTCTTTATTCAATCTATATACTGCTCGTGCATAGGCTGCTAATATACTAGCTGTAAACTCAGAGTTGTTATCTAGCTTCAATGATAGCTCGGCTACATGTGTATTGACATTGTTTCCTCCTGTTTTTCCACTTCTAATGACAAAACCACCATGAAACATTTTTGAGTGGTTTTCTTCTAATTCTTCTTCTGTAACAAAGGTTATGTTTGTATCATAGTCTTCAAAATAGTTTGGCATTGATTTAATTTCATTTGCAATTTTATCTTTGTCAGCTCCTTTCTCAGCCACTATATAACAATGCCGAACATGTCTATCTCTAATAGTCAATTCAGAAGTCGCCCCATTTCTTATTATTCTAACAGCTTCATCTTTTGGAATAGTATATTGAACCCCATTTTTTACTCCATGTACCCTTCTTATGGCATCTGAATGACCTTGGCTAATACCTGGCCCCCAAAATGTATGGGTTGTTCCATTAGGTAGAATAGATTCAAATAATACTCTGTTCATTGAAAACAATCCTGGATCCCACCCTATACATATAGCACTAGTATTACCCTTGGCCCTAGAAGCATTATCCATTGCTTTAAGGTATTCTGGAATATTCCCATGATTGTCATAGCTGTCCACAGTATTATACATACTTGCAAAGTAAGGCCCCTGCACTGGTAGATCTGTAGCTGAACCACCACACAGTATCATAACATCTATGTCATTTATATATTCATGTGCTATATTCGCCTCTACTAATTCAATCTTTTCATCATTGATTCCTAAAGCATCTGCAGGCCTTCTAGTAAATACAGCTACTAGTTCCATATCTTCATTTTGGCTAATAGCTAATTTTACCCCCTTCCCTAGGTTTCCATATCCCACAATACCAACTCTGATCTTTTCCTTCAAGATTATCCCTCCAATTACAAAGCAAAACATTTGATTCTATTAATTATATTAGTTGTAAAATAAAAAAAGACTGAAGAAATCCCTTCAGTCTTAAGCTAGTTTTTCTAGTACATCATCTTATTGATATTGATTTGTTTAATTGCAGGGCACGGTTTTTCTTCTTTAGTCTTATAAAACTCTATTAAAGCTCTACACCCACTTTCATTGTTCTTTAATATTTCACTTATAGTTTCATTGCAAGTCCCACAAAGTTCATCTATAGGTACACGATACAAAATGTAGTCTTCATCTTCATGCTCAAAAAACTTATTGTCATACTTATTTGCTATTGTTTTCATTAATCTTATCCTCCCTATAATATGATTCTTATTTAATACTTTTATTATCAATTCAAAGGTCTCAAATGAGTCTTTTTCTTTGACCAGTATCTTTTGAAAAATATAGTAAATATTTTTACCTTTATAATATTATAACTTTAAAATAATAAAATGTAAACCCCTTTACTTTATTATTTTTTTGTGATATTATACTATTAAAAGGAAATTCATTTCGGGTGAGGTTTGGTCTTATGATAAATGAAAAAGAAATTACTGTGGGTGAAAACTTAAAAAGAATAAGAAAGGAATTAGGTTTAAGGCAGCATCAAATAGCAGGTGAAGAAATTACTAGAAATCTAATCAGTCTTATCGAAAATGACAAAGCTGTGTTATATGACAATGCAGCCAATATAATGGCTAAGAATATAAATAAAATAATGTATGAGAAAAATATAAATATTTATATTAAGCCCGAAGACCTTCTTAGACCCGAAAGATACAATGCTAGAAAAAAAGCAAATACTTATATTGGAGAACTAGAAAATATCTTAATCAAAAAAGAATTCAATATTGAGTCAAAAAAATTAAATGAAATTGAAGCTTTTCTAAATCAGTGGGATTTTGTAGATAAAAAAGTAAGAATATATGAATTATTAGGAGACATTTTTTATGTTTCAAATAACCTAAATAAGGAATATTATTATTATTTTAAAGCTTTAGAGGCTTCTTATGATTATCCAAATATGAAGGATCGTTACAAGCTTGCTTTAAAGTTAGTATATAACTGTATAGTTACTGGAAAGAATGAAGAAGCCATTAATTTATGTAACTATATGCTGTTAAACCAAAAGGATATTCCCGACAGATTTAGAGGTGTTTTTTACTATAATAGTGCAATAGCTCATAGAAATCTAAACGATACAGGTAAATGCCTTAAAGCATTGAATAATGCAAAAAAGCATTTTAACGATGACAATATTAAAGATTTAAGAAATGTACTAATGCTAGAAGGCGTTTGCCATTATGTAAACAATAATTATTCAAGATCATTACAAAGCTACAATGAAATACTAAAAATATTAGATGAAGTAAATAACCTTGATGAAGTTTGTGTAACTTATGTCAATATAATAAATGTTTATATAAAGAAAAATGATAAAGAAAATGTTATTAAATATTTTGATAAAGCCATGGTTAATCTACCCTATATAAATGAAGATTCTTTTTATCTTCCTGAGATATATTTCGAAGTATCAAATATATATTTATATCTAAAAAATTATGAGTCATGTGAAAGATACCTTAATGCAGCATTAGCTTTATCAAAGAAAAGTGGAAAACATAATCTCCATAAAAAATTCCTCTCTTATTTAGTGGAATTATATATTGAAGCGAACTGGTCTGATAGGTTATTTGATTTGATAAACACCTTTGAAAATGAAATTATAAATATTAAATTAAATGAAGAGTTTACCTTAGCACTTAAACTACTGCTTTATTATTTAAGACAAGATAACTTTGAAGCAACAAAAAATATAATAGTAAATTTATTACAAAAAGAAAAGGAGGTATGATTAATGAAAAAGAAAATGCTTATATTATTATCAGCTTTAACTATTATTACTAGTCTAAGTAATATAGCTTTCGCAGGTCCTATAAACCCAGAACCTACCAGGGAATCTATTTCTGTTTTTGTAATAAATCCAGAACCTACCAGAGAATAGATCATTCAAGAGTTTTAGTTGTTAACTAACCTTATCCATACTAAATATTTACAGCAATACATATTCTTTAAATCTTAATAAAAGACAAGCTGTTCAAAAAGTAAGCCTTAGAAAAATTAGGCTTACTTTTTTTATATATTATTTAATTTGGTTTATTTTCGGCACTTCTATATTAGATGTTTTTATGGTACAATATCACGAGGATTATTATTATAAGTAAAGGAAGGTATTTAGATGATTACTGTAACAAATTTAAGCTTACAATTTGGAGGGCGTAAGCTCTTTTCAGATGTAAATATAAAGTTTACTCCTGGTAACTGCTATGGAGTTATTGGAGCAAATGGTGCAGGAAAGAGTACTTTTTTAAAGATTTTATCTGGCGAAATTGAATCTACTACTGGAGAAGTAAGTGTTGCTCCTGGTGTTCGTATGTCTGTACTAAAGCAAGACCATTTCCAATATGATGAACATCAAGTATTAGAAACTGTTATTATGGGAAATGCAAGATTATATGAAATAATGAAGGAAAAAGAAGCTCTGTATGCTAAGACAGAATTTACAGATGAAGATGGAATCAAAGCCTCTGAACTTGAATGTGAATTTGCGGAGCTAGACGGTTGGGAAGCAGAATCTGAAGCCTCCTCTCTACTTCAAGGCCTAGGCATAAGTACAGAAATGCACGATAAAAAAGTAAAAGAACTTTCAGGAAACGATAAAATTAAAGTACTCCTTGCTCAAGCCTTGTTTGGCAAGCCAGGAATTTTGATATTAGACGAGCCTACTAACCACTTAGATATCAAAGCTATAGCTTGGCTAGAAGAGTTTCTAATTGAATTTGAAGGCACTGTCATAGTTGTATCTCATGATAGATACTTTCTTAATAAAGTATGTACCAATATGGCAGATATAGATTTTGGAAAAATAAAACTATATGTAGGAAACTATGATTTCTGGTACGAATCTAGCCAATTAGCTCTTCAAATGATGAAAGATCAAAACAAGAAAAAAGAAGAAAAAATTAAGGATTTGCAAGAGTTCATCGCTAGGTTTAGTGCAAATGCTTCTAAATCAAAGCAGGCAACTTCTCGTAAAAAACTTCTTGAAAAAATATCTCTAGATGATATACAGCCTTCGAATAGAAGATATCCTTATGTTGGCTTTAAACCAGAAAGAGAAGTAGGTAACAATATTTTAACTGTAGAAGGATTATCTAAAACTATTGATGGTATAAAGGTGTTAGATAATATTAGCTTTACAGTAGGGAAAGACGATAAAATTGCCTTTGTAGGCGAAAATGAAATAGCTATTACTACATTGTTTAAGATACTAATGGGAGAAATGGAGCCTGATAGCGGTGAATTTAAATGGGGAGTTACCATAACTACAGCTTATTTTCCAAACGATAACTCTGAATTTTTTAATGATGTAGAATTAAATCTTGTGGATTGGTTGCGCCAATTTTCTGAAGAAAAGTCTGAAAGCTACCTCAGAGGATTTTTAGGCAGGATGCTATTCTCTGGTGAAGAGGCTCTAAAAAAGGCTAAGGTCTTATCTGGAGGAGAAAAGGTAAGATGTATGCTTTCTAAGATGATGTTAAGTACTGCCAATGTCTTGGTTTTAGACCAACCTACAAACCATTTAGATTTGGAGTCTATTACAGCGCTAAATAATGGTCTTGGAGATTATAAAAGTAATATCTTATTTACTTCTCATGACCATCAGTTTATACAGACAATAGCTAATAGAATTATTGAAATTACTCCTTCAGGACTAATTGATAGAAAAATGACTTATGATGAGTATCTTGAGTCTGTAAATAGGTAAAAAAACAAGGGATATTGCTAATCTTAGCATATCCCCTATTTTTTATATATGCTTTCATCCTCTATCTCTTCTAAATACAGGTATAAAAAAACCTAATATTTATTTATTATTTATTATTTATTCACTATTTATAATATGCCTCATATTATATAACATAGTGATTTTTTATATACATACTTTGGAGGGATAACACGTATGAATGAAAGTATCCAAGAAAAGATTTATGAAAATATTAAGAAATATAGAAATGCAAGATTTCTTCGTAATGGGAGAAACCTTGAGGAAGGCATTGATTGTCTTGGATTTATACAACTTTTTTATAAAGATTTCGGAATAGATATTCCTGGTGACGATGGCAAACCTATTGAAGAAGAATGGTATAGAATTGATCCTGAAAGATATGTTAGGGGAATAAAAAACCTAGGCTGCAAGAATGTTAGTATAGATGAACTAAGGCCCCTAGACTTAGCTTATTTTGTAATTAGTCATGATGTAATCACCCATGCAGGAATCATGATAAGTGACAGAGAGTTTGTGCACATGTCACCCAAAAGTGGATTACTTATTAGTAGGCTTGAACGTCACTGGCGAAGAAGGTTTAGAGGAGCAATAAGAGTTATAGAATGACAGTGAACCTTGCTACCCACCTTAGAAAAATTATCTGATCTAGGCTTTACAAAACCTTCAAATGCGTTCAGAATGACATAAAAATTGTCATTCTGAGCCTTAGCGAAGGATCTATAAATTCTTCGTAAACTCATAAGTTGCTATCCCCACTGCGATGGAAAGGTTCAATGAATCTATTTCATTGCTATGGGGAATTATTATGCTGGTTCCTATATCTTTAAATTCTTCTCCCAGCCCACTTCCCTCATTCCCAAAAACTAATGAAAAAGGTCTGCTAGAGTCTATTTGGACGTCATGAAGTCTTTGTTTTGCATCAAGCATAAATGTGTATATATCATGATTGTATGTATCTAGGTAGCTGTTAAAGTCCTCAAAATACTGAAATGAAATCCTAAATATCCCTCCCATAGATGCTCTTATAGCCTTGGGGTCGAATATATCTACACCAGGTCTAATAATAGCTAAATCCTTTATTCCAAATCCTAATATAGTCCTTATAATAGTACCTAAATTACCCATATCGCTAGGATTTACTAAAACAACATGATTATTTTTAGCATCTAGTCTTTGCTCATATTTTTTAAAAACTCCTATGGCATAGCTATTTTCTTTTTTTGATATTCTACTTATAGCCTTATCGTTTATTTGAAATTCGATATTATATTCATTGCATAAATCTATTATCTTCTTAACACCTTCATTTTCCCTGCTATCAATGCTTAATAATACCATTAACACATCTTCTTTTTTATTGTTTATCAATTCTAATGTTGGAAATACTCCTATCGAATATGAGTATTGAAAATCTTTCTTATATGATTTTAATTGAATGTCCATCAAATTACCTCCACTATTTATCTTTCTATAGTTATGGATTAGTCATAGTATTATTATACTATTTTTTTCACTTGAATATATAGGTATATAGCTTTTTTATTGTTCTTCTTTTTTCTATTGTGCTATAATACCTATATGTTGAAGGGGGTTTTTTTATGGATAACATTTACTTTTTTTCTATCTCTATCAAAGAAATCTTTAGCTACTTTATTATTTATTCGTTTCTAGGATGGTGTACAGAAGTAGGTTATGCATATTGGAAAGAAAATAAATTTGTTAACCGTGGATTTTTAGCTGGACCGTATTGTCCTGTTTATGGGTTTGGCGTTTTATTGGTGTTATTATTCTTAAGACCTGTCAGTAGTAATATAATCTTATTATTTTTTGGCGCAGTCTTTGTTACTTCTGTATTAGAATATATAACTGGTTATTTGTTAGAGTCAATATTCCATGCAAGATGGTGGGACTATAATGAAGAGCCATATAACTTAAGTGGTTATATTTGTTTGAAGTTCTCTATTATATGGGGTGTCGTATCTTCAATAATTGTCTTATTTGTCCATCCATTTATAAAAGGAGCAGTACATTCTGTCCCATCTTCTGTAGTATATGGTCTGACTACTATCATACTTATTGGGATGTCTATAGACCTTGTTACCACTGTAGCTAATATTTTAAAGCTACATCAATTGCTTAGAGATTTGACAGAAAAATTAGAGAATCTTGATAAAGCTACCATTAGAGAACACTTAGTTCAGGAAAAGAAAGAAGTGTTAACTAAACTAGAAGGAGTATTTCATGAAAAGAAAGAAGATATCAGTGAAGTATTGATTGAGGCTAGAAGTAAAATTAAGGACTTTAAGACAGAATATGAGGAATTACTTCAGAAACGAAGTTCATCACATAAAAGAATTATTAAGGCCTTTCCTCATTTGAAAATAGACAAATTTAAACATGCTCTTAACGAATTAAAAGAGGAGATTAATAAATAAACAGAATCCCTATACCCTACGATTTTTGCTTAACAAATGATATAATGAAGATAATTACTATTTGAGGAGTGGATTACCATAAAGATAAAAAGAAATTATTTAAATCTGTTACCAATTATAATTATATCTATATTATTATTTAAATTTATTACTGTTCCTGGTTCATTATCGCCATTTATTAGTCTTTTGCAGCCATTTATATGGGCTTTTGGTATTGCTTATATATTAAATCCATTGCTCTGCTATATTGAAAGTAAATTCAAGCTCAAAAGAATTTGGAACATTTTAATCGTATATATAATACTTCTACTTTTTGTAACACTTATAATCACAATCCTAACCCCTAAAATTGCAATTGGGTTAAGAAATCTTTTTAAAGAAGTTCCAAAGTTTGTTAAAATTACTGAAGATTATTTTAACACTCATACTTTAAATCTTGGCATATTGGATAGACTAGGAGTTACTGACTATCTTTATGAAAACCTTGCAAATATTATTAACCAAATAACTTCTACCTTAAATCCATTATTAAATAAGACTATAGTTCAACTTATAGATATTACATCTGCCATAACCTCTACTTTGACAAATTTTGTTTTAGGTTTGGTTATATCTATATACATGCTTAAGGACAAAGAATTGTTTAAAAAGCAATCTAAAGCACTTATGTATGCTTTATTTAAACCTGAAAGAGCGGAAAAAATAATTGAAATAGGCAGAGAATCAAATATGCAATTTTCCAGTTTTTTAATCGGAAAAATAATCGATTCAACTATAATAGGTATACTATGCTTTATTGGCTTAGCAATGCTAAGAACACCTTATTCACTTGTACTAAGTACTATAGTAGGAGTAACTAATATGATACCTTACTTTGGACCATTTATAGGTATGATACCTGCTACAGTAATTACCCTATTCTATAGCCCTATAAAGGCATTATGGGTACTGATATTTATTTTCTTACTTCAACAGTTTGATGGACTATACTTAGGTCCAAAGATATTAGGTATGCATGTAGGATTAAGTCCATTTTGGATAATTACTGCTGTAATAATAGGCGGAGGTGTAGCTGGGGTAATGGGAATGCTTCTAGCAGTGCCTGTGGCTGCAGTTATTAAGACTATGCTTAGAAGTTATATTGATGCAAAATTAGCTGAGAAAGACATTAAGATTTAAATAGTATTTAAAAAGCTACTAATTAACTAAATTAGTAGCTTTTATATTTCAATTTTTTATGTGCAATCTCAATACCTAATATACATATATAAAGCCAAATAAAACCTGCACTGTAGCCTGCAATTATATCAGTTGGCCAATGTACTCCTAAATATATTCTACTAAAGCCCATAAGCCCTATAAAAATCACAGTTACAGTCCATAGAAGAACCTTCCTTAAATCTAGCTTTCTATTTCTTAAATACAGGTATGTAGCCATTGCATAAAAACTAAGCGTTATCATAGCATGCCCACTAGGAAAACTGAAGCCCTTCTGCTGCACTAAAAAATATTCATAAGGTCTGTGTCGCCCAAGAAATACTTTTAAAGCTTCATTTAATCCATAACTGCCCAGCAAAGATATTAATAAACCATAAAGTTCTATTAAATGCTTTCTCTTAGCTAAAAACCAAATTAGAAATGGTGCTATAGTAAAATAGAATGTGGCAGATCCTAAAAAACTAATTACCACCATTAAATTCTTTATTGCTGGATTTATATTTTTATGAACTAGAGATATAATTCTTTGATCAAAATATATTCCTCCCTCTATTGAGGATATCTTTATTGCTAGAAATATAAATACTACTAATAATATTAAGGAAATTATAGCGCCAATAATAAGTGGCTTATTTTTCATTCTATTATCAACTCCATGTAATTTCTTATGTTGTTAAGATGCATATTTTTTATTCTTTAGCATATTCATATTCTATTATATTATTATGAATTTTCAAAGCCTTATTTTATTGAAAAATCCATCTTAAATCTGCGTCTATATTCCTATAGTAATTAGTGCTTCATTCCTAGTTCTTGCAATTGATATAGATTATCAATTCTCTATCCACTTTATCCACATTATCCACAATCCTAGGTGGATAACTTATGTAAACATATATTTTCACTAAATAAAAAGCTATAGTTGATAGTACTTTACATAATAACTAATTTTCCACAGCCTTAAAAGTTATCCACATAAAATTATTCACATGTTATTTATTGCAGTATATTATGATATTCATTCTCGATTGAAATGACTTTTTTATTATTTACTAATTTACAGTCACTTTTCATACTCATTAAAATACCTCATTACTCCTATATAAATTCCCCAAGCTATTTTTTGCTGATATTTGGGATCATTTAGCCTGCTTTCTTCCTCGAAATTTGAAAGAAAGCCGCATTCAATTATAATTGCAGGAGCTTCTGATTCTTTAATTAAATAGACGTTGTCTCTTGGTTGTGGAACTCTTTTATTATTCTTATCTAGTACATTTCTAAGCTCTTCTTGAATTAAAAGTGCTAAGTTTTTGCTCTTTTCACATCCTTTTTTATAGAAGGTCTGTGCTCCATAATATTTGGATTCTGGAAAGCTATTTAGATGTATTGATAATAAAACATCTGGCTTGCTGTTGTTTACTTCTGTTTTTCTATTTCTAAGATCCTCATTCTTTTTATCTCTAATGGTTTTAGATTCTTCCGTATATAAACCCTCTCCGTCATTCCTTGTAAGAATAACTACTCCACCGTTTTCTTCTATTAATTTTCTAAGCTTTAAAGCAATTTGAAGATTTATTTCATCTTCTTTAGTTCCTTGCTTTCCTATTGCTCCTGGATCTACTCCCCCATGTCCTGCATCAATAGCTATTACCTTATCTGTAATAGGAAGGTACATTGTTGTAACTGAATCGTTTTTTTCCATAAATATAAAGACTATTCCTAGTATAAGTAAAGGCAAAACAAATAATACTTCTTTTCTTATTACTATTAATTTCATTAATCTAACACCCCTTAACTCTTTGCATTAATAATATGATGATATTTAATACTATTTTTTTATTAATGATGATATTACTATTATGTTAAAGGAAAGATTTTAGATTAATTTCTTTTTTTTGCATAAAAAAACGCCAAGTGAATTGATAATCCACTTGACGCTCTGAACTCTTTTCTATCTCTTTGAGAATTGTGATGCTCTTCTTGCTTTTTTAAGACCATATTTCTTTCTTTCTTTCATTCTTGGGTCTCTTGTTAAGAAACCTGCTTTTTTAAGTATTGGTCTTAGTTCTTCATCAGCTTTAATTAAAGCTCTTGATATTCCGTGTCTTACTGCTCCTGCTTGACCAGTAAATCCACCACCATTAACTGTAACTAATGCATCATATTTATCTAATGTATCTGTTATAGTTAGAGGCTCTTTAACTAATACTTTTAGTGTATCATAGTCAAAGTACTCTTCTAGATCTCTTTTATTTATAGTTATGTTCCCATTTCCTGGAACTAGCCTTACTCTTGCTATTGATTTTTTCCTTCTACCTGTACCGTAGTATTGAACCTTAGCCATTTACAGTATCCTCCCTTCCTGAACTATATTTCATAAACTTCAGGTTTTTGAGCTTCATGTTTATGTTCTGAACCTTTGTATACTTTTAATTTCTTGAACATAGCTCTTCCTAAAGAATTTTTAGGTAACATGCCTTTAACTGCTAAGCTAATTATTTTTTCTGGATTCTTTTCCATTAGCTTGCTGTATGGAACTTCTTTAAGTCCACCTGCATACCCTGTATGGTATCTATATGCTTTTTGCTCTAATTTCTTGCCAGTTAATACAACCTTTTCTGCATTGATTACTATTACATAATCTCCTGTATCAACATGCGGTGTAAATATTGGTTTATGTTTTCCTCTTAATATGCTTGCAATTTCAGTACTTAGTCGTCCTAGTGTTTTTCCTTCTGCGTCAATGATGTACCATTTTCTTTCAATTTCATTAGGCTTTGCAATAAAACTTTTCATCTATTTCCCTCCTTATAAACCGATGAGTTAAACGTATTTATATAAAAATCCGGGGCTAGTGGATTTTTTATGCTAACATACCTTTATATTTTAATACAACCTTCCACGTGTGTCAAGTCGTTTTCAATAAATCGGTAAATTATTTATATTGTGTAGAATACCTTTTCTAGATATAAACCTTGAGGTGGGGCAGTATGACCTGCATTTTTTCTATCCTTTGATGCTATTATTTGTGGAATATGACTGCTATCTATCCTGCCAATGCCTATATCTACTAATGTGCCTGCAACAATCCTAACCATATTGTATAAAAAACCATTTCCGCTTATTATTAGCTCAATTATCTCATGGTTTTTGCTTAAGTGTACATTATGTATTGTCCTAATAGTATCCTTTACTGAGCTTCCAGAAGCCATAAATGCTATAAAATCATGAGTTCCAATGAAATCAGTAATAGCCTTTTCCATCAAATCAAAATGAAGTTTCTGAGGCACATGATATGCATAATTTCTTAGTAAAGGGCTTGGTACTCTTCTATTATAAAAAACATATCTATACTCCTTGCCCTTTGCGCTATATCTTGAATGAAAAGCTTCATCAACCTCTTCCGAATGACTTATGACAATATCATCTGGTAAATAGCTGTTAATAGCATCCTTAAATTTATCTTCAGGTATTCTTGCATTTGTAAAAAAATTTGCTACTTGTCCCCTTGCATGAACTCCTCTATCAGTTCTACCAGAGCCAAATATATCAATATCTTCTTTAGTTATCTTGTTGATAGAATCTTCTATGGTTCCTTGTATTGTCTTTTGATTAGGCTGCTTTTGCCAGCCAGAATAATTTGTCCCATCATATTCTATTATGAGTTTTATATTTCTCATAAATTTACCCTCTTAAATGTACCTATATGTGATTATTATTGCTATAAATATTGTTGTTATACTTAATGCTATATAATCTATCTTTTCTAGCTTAAGCTCCTTCATTCTAGTTCTATTTTCTCCACCTCTATAGCATCTTGCTTCCATAGCCATAGCAAGCTCATCTGCTCGTCTAAATGCACTTACGAAAAGTGGTACCAATAGTGGAACTAAGCTCTTTGCTCTATTAACTATATTTCCACTTTCAAAATCAGCACCCCTAGCCATTTGAGCTTTCATTATCTTATCTGTCTCTTCTAACAAAGTAGGTATAAATCTAAGAGCTATAGTCATCATCATAGCAAGCTCATGAGCAGGTATACCTATTTTAGTTAATGGCTTTAATAATCGTTCTATGCCATCTGTTAGGGAAATTGGGGAGGTAGTAAGAGTTAAAAGCGAAGTGCCCATGACTAAAAATATTAATCTCAAGGCCATAAATGCAGCTTGTATCAATCCTTCTTTAGTTATATCTAAGGGCCCAATTTCAAAAAGTATCTCGCCTTTTGTCATAAATACATTTATCAAAAAGGTAACAGTTATTATCAAAAAAAGCGGTTTTAGTCCCTTGATTACATAGTTTAAAGGAACCTTAGATAGCTTTATTGTTGTTAAAATAAATGCTACTACAAGTATATAAGGATAAAAACTATTAATAAAAAATAAGGAAATTATGAATGCAAAGGTCCCTAGTAGTTTTATCCTAGGATCTAATCTATGAATAATTGTTTCTCCCGGAAAATATTGACCTATAGTTATATTCTTAAGCATTGCCACTTCTCCTTAAATAATTTAATATTTCTTCCTTTGCCTCTTCTACGGTAAGAACATCTTCTCTAATGTCATTTCCTTTATTCTTAAAAGCTTTCATGAAATATGTTATCTGGGGAGCACCTAATCCTAGACTTTCAAGCTCATCAGCCCTTTTAAATACTTCCCTAGGTGTACCCGTCATAGCTACTTCGCCCTTATGCATTACTATTATTCTATTTACTAAACGGGCTATGTCCTCCATACTATGAGACACTAAAATAATGGTCATCTTATTTTTTTCATATAGGCTTTGGATTTGTCCTAATATATCGTCTCTTCCTTTGGGATCAAGTCCAGCAGTAGGCTCATCTAATACTAGTACCTCTGGTTTCATAGCCAGTACTCCTGCTATAGCAACCCTTCTTTTCTGTCCGCCGCTAAGCTCAAATGGTGATCTTTCACTAACAGATTCAAAGTCTAGGCCAACAAGCTCCATAGCTTCCTTTACTCTTTTATCTACTTCTTCCTGAGATAATCCTAAATTTTGTGGTCCAAAGGCAATATCCTTATACACAGTTTCCTCAAATAGCTGGTGTTCAGGATACTGAAATACAAGTCCTACCTTCTGACGTATTACCTTTAAGCTAGTACCTTTAGATGTTATATCTACGCCACCGATTTCAATCTTTCCTGATGTAGGTTTTAATAGACCATTTAGATGCTGTATTAGTGTAGACTTACCTGAGCCTGTGTGTCCAATAAGTCCAACAAATTCTCCTTCTTTTATCTCTAGATTTATGTTATCCAAGGCCCTAGATTCAAAAGGTGTATGTTCGTTATATATAAATGTTAATTTTTCTATTTTTATTGTCATAGCAACCCCACCAATTCATCAACAGTTAATATGTCAGCTGGAAGGTCAATACCTTCTTTTCTAAGCCCATATACAAGCTCTGTAACTTGTGGTACATCGAGGCCTAATTCTTTTAACTCTTCTACTTTACTAAAGACCTGCTTTGGTGTGCCTTCTAATACTATTTGTCCTTCTTCCATAACTACTATTCTATCTGCATTCACTGCTTCATCCATATAATGGGTAATATGAACAATAGTCTTTTTTTCCTCTTTATTTAACTTTTCTATTGTCCCCATTACTTCTTTTCTTCCTGAAGGGTCTAGCATTGCAGTAGGCTCGTCTAATACTATACAGTCTGGATTCATTGCTAATATTCCTGCTATTGCTATTCTCTGCTTTTGCCCACCTGATAATACATGAGGAGCGTGCCTTTTATACTGTCCCATCTCTACAATATCTAGTGCTTCGTCTACTCTTCTTCTTATTTCTTTAGGCTCTATTCCTTGATTCTCAGGTCCAAAAGCAACGTCTTCTTCTACTATGGTGGCTACTAATTGATTATCTGGGTTTTGAAATACCATACCTGCAGTTTGTCTTATGTCCCATATTTTATTCATGTCAGTAGTATCCATACCATTGACATAGACCTTACCTTTTGTAGGTAATAGAAGTGCATTCATTAGCTTAGCTAAAGTAGATTTTCCAGAACCGTTGTGACCAAGGATTACTAAAAACTCTCCTTTTTTTATTTCTAGATTCACATCTTTTAACGCTGCAAATTCTTTATCTTCAGTTGTAGTATATTCGTAAGTAACATTTTCTATCTTTATCATTGTGTTAGTCATTAATATCCCTCTCTATAAGATACATTATATACCACTTTAGTTTAACACATAGCTCAATTATGTTCAATGAAACTCAATACTTTTCAACAATTCTATATTATATCATACCGCAGATAAAGAATAAATAAACAATGTTATTTATTAAATTGAAAAAGGGACTAAGTCTATAATACTCTAACTTAATCCCCATAACAATTATACTAATTCTAATATTACTGCTTCTGCAGCGTCGCCTCTGCGTGGTCCAAGCTTTAACATTCTTGTATAACCACCATTTCTATCTGCATATTTTGGTGCTATTTCATCAAATAAGTTTTTAACTACTGTTTCGTCATACACATATGCTAAAACCTGACGTCTAGCATGTAAGTCTCCTCTTTTTGCTAGAGTGATCATTTTTTCGGCCATTCTCTTTGTTTCTTTAGCTCTTGTTTCAGTTGTCTCTATCTTGCCATTTCTAAGTAGGCTTGTAACAAGATTTCTAAGCATTGCTTTTCTGTGATCAGTAGGGCGTCCTAATTTTCTTAGCTTAGCCATCCTTATCCCTCCTTTAAGCTTGTATTACTCATCACTTTTCTTCAACCCTAATCCTAACTCTTCAAGTTTTTGTTGAACTTCTTCAAGGGATTTCTTTCCAAGGTTTCTTACCTTCATCATATCTTCTTCAGTCTTCTGTGTTAATTCCTCAACAGTATTTATACCAGCTCTCTTTAAGCAGTTATAAGATCTGACGGAAAGATCTAACTCTTCGATAGTCATCTCAAGAACTTTTTCTTTCTTATCTTCTTCTTTTTCAACCATTATTTCCACATCATTAACATGCTCTGTTAATGTAATAAATAGGTTCAAATGCTCGTTGAGAATCTTAGCTCCTAATGAAGTAGCTTCATCAGGTTTTATAGTACCATCAGTCCAAACCTCAAGGGTTAATTTGTCATAGTCAGTAATCTGACCAACCCTTGTGTTTTCGACTTTGAAATTCACTTTTTTAACAGGTGTATATATAGAATCTATTGGAATGACACCTATAGGTTGATTTTCCTTTTTATTTCTATCTGCTGGAACATAACCTCTTCCTCTTGTCATCTCAAGTTCCATATATAATTTTGCGTCATCTTCAAGTGTAGCTATATGAAGTTCTTTATTTAGTATCTCCACTTCACTGCCTGTTGTAATATCTCCTGCGGTAATTTCCCCAGGACCCTCTGCTTCTATTTTAAGCATTACAGGTTCGTCTGAGTACATTATAGCAGCAATATTCTTTATGTTTAGAATAATCTCTGAAACATCTTCTAATACCCCAGGTATAGTGGAGAATTCATGCAATACACCTTGTATTTTTATAGAAGAAACAGCAGCACCTGGTAATGATGATAGTAAAATTCTTCTTAATGAATTACCTAGGGTAGTTCCATATCCTCTTTCTAAAGGTTCAACAACGAATTTACCATAAGTGTTGTCTTCGTTTATGTCAACAATCTCTATTTTTGGTTTTTCTATTTCTATCATTTACACTTGACCCTCCTTATAATCTTTATTAGTCTATCATTATCATGAGGGTAACTGATTCTAATAATTATTATTTAGAATATAGCTCTACTATTAAGTGCTCTTGTATTGGTAGATCGATGTCTTCTCTAGATGGCTCTGAAACAATTTTTCCTACCATATTTTCTATATCCATTTGCAACCATGGCACTACATTCCCTTGGAATCCCTCTTGAAGTTCCTTAAATCTTGGTGATGATTTGCTTCCTTCTTTAACTTCTATAGTATCTCCAACTGAAGTTAAGTATGAAGGGATGTCAACCTTCTTACCATTTACTCTAAAGTGACCGTGAGTAACAAGTTGTCTCGCTTCTGCTCTTGAAGCTGCTAAACCTAGTCTAAACACTACATTGTCTAATCTTAATTCTAATAATTTTAATAGGTTTTCACCTGTGATTCCTACTTTTTTATCTGCTGCTTCAAAGTATTTTCTCATTTGACTTTCAGAAATACCATAATATCTACGAACTTTTTGTTTTTCTCTTAATTGCATTCCATAGTTAGATAATTTTTTCCTGCCTTGTCCGTGTTGCCCAGGAGCATAGTTTCTTCTTGTTACTGGACATTTGTCCGTAAAACACTTATCTCCCTTTAGGTAGAGTTTTTGTCCTTCTCTACGGCAAAGCCTACAAACAGGACCTGTGTATCTTGCCATTCTTGTGCACCTCCTATATCAATTCACTAGACTCTTCTACGTTTTGGTGGTCTACAACCGTTATGTGGTACTGGAGTTGTATCCTTAATCATGCTAACTTCAAGTCCAGATGCTTGTAATGATCTGATTGCTGCCTCTCTACCAGCTCCCGGTCCTTTAACAAATACTTCTACAGTCTTAAGTCCATGCTCCATAGCTTTTTTAGCTGCTTCTTCTGCAGCCATTTGAGCAGCAAATGGAGTAGATTTTCTTGAACCTTTAAAGCCTAATTGTCCAGCACTAGCCCAAGATAGTACATTTCCATTAGCATCAGCTAATGTAACTATTGTATTGTTGAAAGTTGATCTAATATGTGCTTGACCTCTTTCAATATTTTTACGTTCTCTTCTTTTTACACGTGCTTTTGCACCTTTCTTAGCTACCAATCAAAGTCCCTCCTCTACTATTACTTTTTACCTTTTTTTGCTGCAAGCTTTTTAGGACCTTTTCTAGTTCTAGCATTATTCTTAGTATTTTGTCCTCTTACTGGAAGACCTTTTCTATGTCTGATTCCTCTGTAGCATCCAATTTCTCTTAATCTTTTGATGTTAAGGGATACTTCTCTCCTAAGGTCTCCTTCTACCATATATGTGTCTATTACTGATCTTAACTCATTAACTTCTGACTCAGTTAAATCTTTTACTCTGGTATCTGGATTAACACCGGCTTTAGCTAGTATTTCATTTGATCTAGCTCTTCCGATTCCAAAAATATATGTTAGTCCTATTTCTACCCTTTTATCTCTTGGTAAGTCAACACCGGCAATTCTAGCCATTAAAGTTTACACCTCCTAAAACTGTGCATTATAGTAAAGTTCCTTATGACTATACTACTTGCTTTTGAAATCAAAACTAAAATTTATTTTAAGCAGCCGCAATGATAAACTTGTATCAACTAAAACATTATACTAAAAAACAGATAATATAACTAGAGTTATTTATTTTCTCTAATTAACCTTGTTTTTGCTTATGTCTTGGATTTTCGCAGATCACCATAACTTTGCCTTTTCTTCTGATGATTTGACATTTTTCACAAATCTTTTTAACTGATGGTCTTACTTTCACCGTAAACCCTCCTTGCTACTTATTACGCCATGTAATCCTACCTCTAGTTAAATCATAAGGTGATAATTCTATTGTTACTTTATCGCCTGGTAAAATCCTTATGAAGTTCATTCTGAGTTTCCCAGAAATGTGAGCTAGTATTTCATGGCCATTTTCTAATTTTACCTTAAACATGGCGTTTGGTAGAGCTTCTGCTACGGTCCCTTCTACCTCAATAACATCTTTTTTAGACATTAGGTAATCGAACCTCCCGTTCAATAGGTATTATATCTCTTTATTAAAAGGATCTAAAGCTTTTCTAATATATGCGTTATTTATCTTCTGTTGACTCCTTAATTTTTCATTAAGGTCTTCAATAATGGTCTTATAGACTATTAAGTGTTTTATCTTCTTCTTCTTAGGATTGTCTATTCTTCTATAGTCTCCATCAGTTATTAACACATATTCATCATCTACAACATCTAACACAACAAAAACTTTTCCTTTATCTCTTCCTGCTTTAGATCTAACCACCTGACCTAAATGAATATCACTAGTGGTCTCCATGTAATTCACCTCTTCGATGGATTATAACTTAGTTAAGATTAATGGCTCATCATTGGTTATGGCTATTGTATGCTCATAATGTGCAGACTTTTTGCCATCTATCGTAACCACTGTCCAGTCATCACTTAGTACTTTTACATGGTAAGTGCCTACATTAACCATAGGTTCAATAGCTAGAACCATGCCTGCTTTAAGTCGTGGCCCTTTACCTGGTAGTCCAAAGTTGGGTATTTGGGGTTCTTCGTGCATTTTCTGACCAATGCCATGACCAACGAAGTCTCTAACTACCGAAAAACCATTACTTTCTACATACTTTTGAATTGCATGTGAGATATCGGATAATCTATTGCCTACTCTGGCATATTTTAGACCCTCATAAAAAGACTGCTTAGTCACTTCTATTAGTTCTAAATCCTTATCTGAAACCTTGCCTACAGGAAATGTCTTAGCTCCATCTCCATAATATCCTTCAACTATAGTTCCGATATCTATACTTATAATATCGCCATCTTTTAACTTGTTTAATCCAGGAATCCCATGAACTACTACTTCATTGATAGAAGCACAAATACTTCCTGGGAAGCCATTATAGCCTTTAAAAGCAGGTAGTGCTCCGTGACTTCTAATAAAATCTTCTGCTGCTTCGTCCAATTCTTTAGTAGTCACTCCTGGCCTTATCATGCTTTCAAGAAATGCATGCGTCTCAGCAACAAGCCTTCCTGCTTTTGCCATTAACTCTATTTCCCTATCACTTTTCAAAATAATCATTTTTACTCTCTCCCTAATGCTATTACTATGTCTTGGAATACTTTATCAATATTCTGTTTTCCATCAATGTTTATTAGTATTCCCTTTTTTTCATAGTAATTTATTAAAGGCTGTGTTTGCTCTAGATATACTTCGATTCTCTTTGTTACTGTTTCTACAGTATCATCTTTTCTCTGAATAAGTTCTCCACCACAAACATCACATTTACCTTCTATCTTAGGAGAATTGAATTTTATATGGTATGTTGCACCACAATCTTTACATACCCTTCTGCCCACTGCTCTGTCAATGAGTTCTTCTTTACTGACCTCTATATTTATTACTCTGTCTAGTTCATAATTTAAGCCTTTAAGCTCATCATCTAGAGAATCAGCTTGCACTACAGTTCTTGGGAAGCCATCTAATAAGAAGCCTTCTACGCAATCTTTTTCTGTCAATCTATCTTTAACAATGGCTACCACTAAATCATCAGGTACTAATAAACCTTTATCCATATATTCTTTTGCTTTTTTTCCTAGGTCTGTACCTTCTTTAATATTTTTTCTAAATATATCTCCAGTTGATATATGTGGAATGTTATATTTCTCAACTATGTTAACCGCCTGTGTTCCTTTACCTGCACCAGGTGGTCCTAGTAAAATAAGTCTCAATCACATCATCTCCAAAGAGTGTTATTTGATCACTAACTATTTTAAAAATCCTTTGTAGTGTCTCATCATCATTTGAGCTTCGATCTGCTTCATAGTCTCTAAAGCAACACCTACAACTATTAGTAATCCAGTTCCACCAAAGTGAATATTTAGCTTTATAAAAGCTTCGAGAATAACTGGTAACGTTGCAATAATCGCCAAGGCTATAGCACCAGCAAATGTAACTCTTGATATAACTCTGCTTAGATAATCTGAAGTAGGTTTTCCTGGTCTTATTCCTGGTATAAAACCACCATATTGTTTCAGATTGTTAGAATACTCAACAGGGTTAAACTGTACTGCTGTATAGAAGTATGTGAAGAATATGATTAGTAAAACATTTAGTATAGAGTACACCCATATTCCAACACTACCACTTACTGTTAAGTATTTCGCAACAAAAGCAGCAGCTTTTCCATTAGGATTTAAAAACATAGTCAATATTTGTGGAAATTGTAGTAATGATGTAGAGAAGATTACAGGAATAACTCCTGCCATTAATACTTTTATAGGTATATGTGTACTTTGTCCTCCGTACATCTTTCTTCCTACAACTCTTTTAGCATACTGAACAGGTATCTTTCTTGTACCTTCTTGTATAGCTATTACCCCAACTATGATAAATAATGCTACTATTAAGAATCCAATTACTTTTATCGCACTTACTTGGCCTGCTGCAACTAGCTTAAACATCTTTATTAATCCGCCAGGCGCTCTTGAAATGATACCTACAAATATTATGAGGGAAATACCATTTCCAATACCTTTTTCAGTAATAAGCTCTCCCAGCCACATTAAGAATGCTGTTCCTGCAGTTAATACTAAAACTATTACCGCTACTGGTAGGAATTCTTTACTAATAAGAGCTCTGTTGAAAAATCCTACACTGATACCTATTGCTTGAACTAAAGCAAGTACTACTGTACCATATCTAGTGTATTCAGCTATTTTTTTTCTTCCTTCTTCGCCTTCTTTTGCTAGAGCTTCTAAGCTTGGAATAGCAATTGTCAATAACTGTATAATAATTGAAGCAGTTACATATGGGTAAATATTAAGCGCAAAAATCGTAAAATCTTTAAAAGCTCCCCCAGCCATTAAGTTTAGAAAATCTAGCATTCCCCCTGAGCTAGCAGCAAACATGGATTCAATTACTTTTCTGTCTATTCCAGGTACTGGAATACTAGAGCCTAATCTAAACACTATTAGCATGGCAAATGTAAATAAGATTCTCTTTCTTAAATCTGGAATCTTCCATGCATTCTTAAGAGTTGATAGCATTTTAGATCACCTCTACCTTTCCCCCATTAGCCTCTATTTTTTCAGCAGCTGATTTGCTGAATTTATTGGCTTTAACAGTTAATTTTTTATTTAATTCTCCATCACCAAGTATTTTAACTCCATCCTCTAACTTGTTGATTATTCCTGTTTGAATTAAAAGTTCTGGTGTTACTTCTACATTATCTTCAAATATATTTAAGTCATCAAGGTTAACTATAGCATATTTTTTAGCAAATATGTTTGTAAAACCTCTCTTAGGAAGTCTTCTATATAGTGGCATTTGTCCACCCTCAAAGCCTGGTCTTACTCCACCGCCTGAACGTGAATTTTGTCCTTTTTGTCCTTTACCAGAAGTTTTACCTTGTCCGGATCCAGTACCTCTACCTAATCTTTTAGTTTTTTTACTGCCGCCACCTTGATTTGGTCTTAATTCATGTAGTTTCATGGTTGCACCTCCTCTTACAAAGTTCTACTCAATAACTTCAACCATATAATTAACTTTTTCTATCATACCTCTAATTTGAGGAGTATCTTCCTTTTCAACTATTTGACCTATTTTTTTAAGTCCTAAGGCTTCAATAGTTCTTTTGTGAGCTTCTACTCTTCCTATTGTGCTTTTTACTAGTTTGATTTGAATTTTAGCCAAGGTATTTCCCCCCTAACCTAATAACTCTTCTACAGTTTTTCCTCTAAGTCTTGCAACTTCTTCAGCTCTCTTAAGCTGTCTTAAAGCTTCCATAGTTGCATTTACCATGTTTCTTGGATTGTTTGAACCTAGAGATTTACCTCTTAAGTCCCTTATACCTGCAAGTTCGATAACTGCACGTACAGGACCTCCAGCTATAACTCCAGTACCTTCTGAGGCTGGTTTAAGTAATACTCTTCCTGCTCCAAACTCTCCTACTGTTTCATGAGGAATTGTTGTACCTACAATAGGTACTTTTATTAAATTCTTTTTAGCGTCTTGAATTGCTTTTCTTATAGCTTCTGGAACTTCAAGAGCTTTAGCCATTCCTACGCCTACGTATCCATTTTCGTCTCCTACAACTACTAGGGCGCTAAATCTAAAGTTCCTACCGCCTTTAACAACTTTAGTTACACGATTTATACTAACTACTCTTTCTTTTAAATCTAATTCTCCAGCATCTATACGACCATGTTGCATTATTTTCCCTCCTTCATTTAGAACTTTAATCCGCCTTCTCTTGCACCTTCTGCAAGTTCTTTAACTCTTCCGTGATAAATATATCCACCTCTATCGAAAATAACCTCTTGGATGCCTTGCGCTAGGGCTTTTTCAGCAACTAATTTACCAACTTCTCTAGCTGCTCCTTTGTTGCCAGTTTCCTCTAGCTTTCCTTTTAAGTCTTTATCGAGTGTAGAAGCAGATACTAAAGTTCTTCCTGCTTTGTCATCGATTATTTGCGCATATATATGATTTAAACTTCTATACACATTTAATCTTGGTCTCTCAGGAGTTCCATTCACAGTCTTTCTTATTCTTAAATGTCTCTTTTGTCTTTTTACATTACTATTCTCTTTATTAAGCACCTGTTTTCACTCCTTTCCTACTTACCTGTCTTTCCTTCCTTACGCCTTACAACTTCTCCTTCATATCTTACACCTTTACCTTTATAAGGTTCTGGTCTTCTTAAATCCCTAATTACTGCAGCATAATTTCCAACTAGTTGCTTATCGATACCTTTTACAGTTATCTTTGTAGCAGCTGGTACTTCAACTTCTATGCCTTCTGGATCTTCCATCTCAACTGGATGAGAAAAACCTAAGCTTAATACTAACTTTTTACCTTGCTTTTGAGCACGGTATCCAGTTCCTACGATTTCAAGGCTCTTAGCATATCCGTTAGTAACCCCTTCAATCATGTTAGCTAATAATGTTCTAGTCAATCCATGTAAAGCTTTATATTTCTTTTCTTCAGATGGACGAGATAAATGAATTACATTCTCTTCTATATTAATTTTAATGTCCTTATCAAGTTGCTTTTCTAGTTTTCCCTTTGCGCCTTTAACTACTACATAGTTATTTGTATCAATTTTCACTTCCACACCACTTGGTATAGTTATCGGCTTCAAACCTATTCTTGACATGATTGCACCTCCTGTTCCTTTAAATCAGTCTTTTATCTATTACCAAATGTAGCAGATTACTTCTCCGCCAACGCCTTCTTTTCTTGCTTCTTTATCTGTGATAATTCCTTTAGATGTTGAAAGAATTGCTATTCCTAGCCCTCCTAAAACTCTAGGTATCTCATCACTTTTTACATAAACTCTTAAACCTGGTTTAGATATTCTTTTTAATCCAGAGATTATTTTCTCATTATCTTTTCCATACTTAAGTTGTACTCTTAAAATACCTTGTTTAGCATCTTCTATTACATCAAATCCTTTTATAAAGCCTTCTTCTAAAAGGATATTAGCTATTGATTTCTTCATATTTGAAGCTGGGATATCTACAGTCTCATGTTTTGCATTATTCCCGTTTCTTATTCTTGTAAGCATATCTGCAATTGGATCAGTCATCACCATTCGAGTCTACCTCCTTCCATTTTAACAATCTATTACCAGCTCGCTTTTTTTACTCCAGGAATCTGTCCCTTGTAAGCTAGTTCTCTGAAGCAAATACGGCAAACTCCGAATTTTCTTAAATAGGCATGTGGTCTTCCGCAAATCTTGCATCTATTATATTCTCTAGAGCTGAATTTTTGCTTTCTACTTTGTTTAATTACCATTGACTTTTTAGCCACTCTTTATCGCCTCCTCCATTACTTTCTAAAGGGCATTCCCATAAGTGCTAAGAATTCTTTTGCTTCTTCATCAGTTTTAGCAGTTGTTACTACAATTATGTCTAGTCCTTTTATAGCATCTACTTTATCATAATCTATTTCAGGGAAAATCAACTGTTCTTTGATTCCTAAAGCATAGTTACCTCTACCATCAAATGATGTAGCTGAAACTCCTCTAAAGTCTCTAACTCTTGGTAATGCAATGTTCATTAGTTTGTCAAGGAACTCATACATTTTGTCTCCTCTTAATGTAACCTTTGAACCAACTGCCATACCTTCACGAAGCTTAAAGTTCGCAACAGATTTCTTAGCTTTAGTAACTATTGGTTTTTGTCCTGATATAATACCTAACTCGTCTACAGCTGATTCTAACAATTTTGGGTTATCTCTAGCTGCTCCTAAGCCCATGTTTAGGACGATCTTCTCAAGCTTAGGCACTTCCATTATATTTTCATATTTAAATTTCTCCATTAAAGCTGGAATAACATCATTTTTATATTTTTCTCTAAGGCGTGCTGTCATTTTGTAAACCTCCTTTCAACTGTAGCTTAACTATAGAACTTCACCGCATTTTTTGCAGACTCTTACTTTTTCACCATTGTCTAAAACTTTGTGTCCGACTCTAACGCCTGTTTTATCTTTATTACAATACATCATTACGTTTGACACGTGTATTGGTCCTTCTTGATGTATTATTCCACCTTGCTGTAATTGTTGATTGGGTTTTTTATGCTTTGTAAGCATGTTTACGCCTTCTACAATAACTCTGTTATCTTTTGGGATAGCAGCAAGGACTTTTCCTTTTTTACCTTTATCTTTACCTGAAATAACTACTACTGTGTCACCTTTTTTAACATGCATTGTCTACACCTCCTCTTATAACACTTCAGGTGCTAATGATATTATCTTCATATAGTTACCGTCTCTTAATTCTCTTGTAACTGGCCCGAAAATACGTGTACCTATTGGTGATTTATCATCTTTTATTATTACAGCTGCATTTTCATCAAATTTAATGTAGCTTCCATCTTTTCTTCTAACACCTTTTTTAGATCTTACTATAACAGCCTTAACTACTTCACCTTTTTTTACAACACCACCAGGTGTTGCACTTTTAACAGTAGCTACTACTATATCTCCTATGTTAGCGTACTTTCTACGTGTTCCACCTAAAACCTTTATCACCAATAATTCTTTAGCTCCAGAATTATCTCCAACTTTCATACGTGATTCTTGTTGTAACATTTATTACCCTCCCTTCGTCGATACCAAGGATTATTTTGCTTTTTCTATTATCTCAACTAGTCTCCATCTCTTTTCTCTACTCAATGGTCTAGTTTCCATTATTTTTACTTTATCGCCAATTTGACATTCATTATTTTCATCATGCGCTTTAAATTTAGTAGTTCTTTTAACCATTTTCCCGTATAAAGGATGTGCAACAAATGTTTCTATGGCTACTACAATTGTTTTATCCATTTTGTCGCTTACAACTTTACCTATTCTAACTTTTCTGTTTCCTCTTTGCATTAGGCTAGCCCTCCTTTCCCTTGCAACTATGCGTTAATCTGTTTTATTTCTCTTTCCTTTATTATTGTTTTAACACGCGCAATATCTTTTCTAACAGATTTAATTCTCATTGGGTTATCAAGCTGTCCTGTAGCTAATTGAAATCTTAAGTTAAACAGTTCAGCTTTTAAATCGTTAAGTCTATTATCAAGTTCTTGACCAGTCATTTGACGAATTTCATTAGCTTTCATTAGCTTCACCACCCTCTTCAATTACATCTTGTCGAGTGACAAATTTAGTCTTTATAGGCAGTTTATGTGCTGCCAATCTCATAGCTTCTCTTGCTGTTTCTTCTGGTATTCCAGCCATTTCAAATAATACTCTCCCTGGTTTAACTACTGCTACCCAGTATTCTGGTGAACCTTTACCAGAACCCATACGAGTTTCAGCAGGTTTTTGAGTTATAGGCTTATCTGGGAATATTTTAATCCAGACTTTACCGCCCCTCTTAACGTATCTTGTCATAGCCCTTCTAGCTGCTTCTATTTGATTGGATGTAATCCAAGCTGGTTCTAATGCTTGTAATCCAAATTCACCATAAGAAATCTTATTGCCTCGAGTAGCTTTACCTGTCATTCTGCCTCTGTGTACTCTACGGCGTTTTACTCTTTTAGGCATTAACATATTAACTTCCTCCTTCCTACACTACTCTATTTCTCAGTTATTTCTTTTTTTTGTTCTACCTTTGCAGTAGGAAGAACCTCACCTTTATATATCCAAACTTTAACACCTATTTTACCATATGTTGTGTTAGCTTCAGCAAAACCATAGTTTATATCTGCTCTTAAAGTTTGTAGAGGTATTGTTCCTTCACTGTAGCCTTCAGTTCTAGCCATATCTGCACCACCAACTCTTCCGGATACAGATGTTTTAATTCCTTTTGCTCCTGATCTCATAGTTCTTTGAATAGCTTGCTTCATAGCTCTTCTAAATGATACTCTTCGTTCTAGTTGGCTTGCAATGTTTTCAGCCACTAATTGAGCATCTAGTTCAGGAACCTTGATTTCTTCAACATTAACTGTTACATTTTTCTTTGTAAGTTTTTCTAGGTTTTTTCTTAAATCTTCAACACCTTGACCGCCTTTACCAATAACCATACCTGGTTTAGCAGTGTTTACAGTAACTTTAATTCTATTTGCTGCTCTCTCTATTTCAATTTTTGATAATCCTGAAGTAAACAATGCTTTCTTCACGAACTTACGAATTTTATTATCTTCTACTAGATACTCAGAAAATTGTTTGCCATCAGCATACCATTTTGAATCCCAATCTTTTATTATACCTACTCTTAGTCCATGTGGATTAACTTTTTGGCCCATCTATTTATCCCTCCTTTTCTATTCTCTCTCTCTTAACACGATTCCAACGTGGCTTGTTCTTTTTAGAATTGGATAAGCTCTACCTTGTGATCTTGGTCTCCATCTTTTTAATGTAGGTCCTTGATTTCCATAGGCTTCATATACATAAAGTTTTTCTCTATCCATATCAAAATTATTTTCAGCATTTGCAATAGCTGAACTAAGAACTTTCTCTAATTCTTTAGCGCCTCTTTTAGGTGTGAATTTTAAGATAGCAAGTGCTTCATCCACATTCTTGCCTCTTATTTCAGCTGCCACTAAGTTCACCTTTCTTGGTGCAATACGAATATATTTGGCGATAGCTCTAGCTTCCACTCGAAGTTCCCTCCTTCATACTTACTTTTTAACTGATGTTGATTTTTCTGAACCTGCGTGTCCTTTAAATGTTCTTGTAGGAGCAAATTCACCTAGCTTGTGACCTACCATGTCTTCTGTTACATATACTGGAATGTGCTTCCTTCCATCATGTACAGCTATAGTGTGTCCTACCATTTGTGGAAATATAGTTGAACGACGTGACCATGTCTTTATAACTTTCTTATCATTTTTACTATTTAGCTCTTCAACTTTTTTTAGTAAATGATCGTCGCAAAATGGTCCTTTTTTAAGGGATCTACCCATTTAAGTTCCTCCTCCCAATGCGATATTGTTTGTTCTTTATAAAAGTATCGCTTAAGCCGATTAATAACTTTTATAAGGCTATTTTTTTCTCGCTCTAACGATGTATTGATTTGATTTTTTGTTTTTCTGACGAGTCTTATATCCTAATGCTGGTTTACCCCATGGAGTTACTGGAGATGGTCTTCCTATTGGAGATCTTCCTTCTCCACCACCGTGTGGGTGATCGTTAGGGTTCATTACGCTACCTCTAACTGTTGGTCTAAAGCCCATATGTCTCTTCCTACCAGCTTTACCTACTGTAATATTTTCATGTTCTACATTACCTACTTGACCTATAGTAGCTCTACACTCTATTCTAATAAGTCTAAACTCTCCGGATGGAAGTCTAACTGTAGCGTAGCTGCCTTCTTTACCCATAAGCTGTGCAGAGTTACCAGCTGATCTAACTAATTGACCGCCTTTTCCTGCTTTTAATTCAATGTTATGGATTATTGTACCTACTGGTATGTTTCCTAGTGGTAATGTATTACCAACCTTAATATCAGCATTTACACCTGATTCTATTACATCTCCAACCTTTAATCCAAGTGGAGCAAGTATATATCTTTTTTCACCATCAACATAGTTTATTAATGCTATGTTAGCAGTTCTGTTTGGATCATACTCTATTGCAGCAACTTTTCCTGATACTCCATCTTTGTTTCTTTTGAAATCAATTATTCTATATTTTCTTTTGGCTCCGCCGCCTCTATGTCTAACTGTAATTTTACCGTGAGCATTTCTTCCTGCCTGTCTGTTCAAGCTTACAAGCAAAGACTTTTCTGGGTCTTTTTTTGTAACATCTTCAAATGATGAAATAGTCATTTGTCTAATTCCAGGGGAAGTCGGTTTGAATTTCTTGATACTCATTTTGTTCCCTCCTCTTACTTGCAATTAAGAATTACATGCCTTCGAAGAACTCTATACCTTTACTGTCTTTAGTAAGGGTTACTATTGCTTTCTTCCAGCTTGGTCTTCTACCTTCATGGATTCCTTGTCTTTTTACTTTACCTTCCATAAACATAGTGTTTACTTTCTCAACTTTTACACCAAACACTTTTTCAACAGCATTTTTAATTTCTGTTTTGTTGGCTTTCTTATCTACAACAAAAGTGTACTTGCCTTCTGCCATATCGTTCATACTTCTCTCTGTTACTATAGGCTTTCTTATAATGTCGTGTGGATTACGCATTATGCATACACCTCCTCCACTTTTTTAACGGCATCCTTAGTTATAATAAATGAATCGTATTTTAATATGTCATATACATTAAGGGTATTAACTAAAGTAGTTTGAACCCCTGGTATGTTATTTGCAGATTTTACTACATTTTCATTCTTTTCTGCCATAACTATTAGTGCCTTTTTGTTAGAATTTATATTTTTTAATATGTTTGCCATATCTTTTGTTTTAGGTTGAGTTAAGTTTAGTTCGTCTAGTACTATTATTTCATTGCTAACAATTTTTGAGCTTAATGCACTTTTCATTGCTAGTCTCTTAACTTTTTTAGGAACTGTATAACTATAATCTCTTGGTTTTGGAGCAAATACTACTCCACCGCCTATCCATTGAGGTGCTCTAATGCTTCCTTGACGAGCTCTACCAGTTCCTTTTTGTCTCCAAGGTTTTTTCCCTCCACCTCTTACTTCTGCTCTTGTTTTAGCTGATTGTGTACCTTGTCTTTTATTTGCAAGTTGGTTTTTAACAACTTCATATAAAACATGTTGGTTTACTTCAACTCCAAACACTGCATCGTTTAACTCTATATCACCAATTTGTTGGCCTGATACGTTATATAAAGCTACCTTTGGCATCTAATTTTCCTCCTTTCCTAAAGAACTTACTTTGAAGCCTTTACAGTTTCTTTTATTGTAATTAGTCCGCCTTTTGGTCCTGGAACTGCACCTTTAACTAATAAGAAGTTCTTTTCAGCATCTACTCTTACAACTTCTAAGTTTTGTACTGTTACTCTTTCATGTCCCATATGGCCTGGCATTTTCTTGCCTTTTAATATTCTTGATGGAGTAGCTGAACCACCCATAGAACCTATTCCTCTATGGTATTTAGAACCGTGTGCCATAGGTCCCCTAGCTTGGTTATGTCTTTTAATAGCACCTTGGAATCCCTTACCTTTAGATATTCCAATAGCATCTACTCTATCACCTGCTGCAAATATGTCAGCTTTTATTTCTTGACCTACTTCATAAGCATCTATATTATCAATTCTAATCTCTTTTAAAAATCTCTTAACTTCTACATTTGCTTTTTCAAAGTGGCCTTTTAATGGTTTGTTAACTCTTTTTTCTTTAACATCACCATATCCTACTTGGATAGCATTGTATCCATCTTTTTCTATGTTCTTTTTCTGAACAACTTTCATTGGGCCCACTTCGATTACTGTAACAGGAACTACTATTCCTTCTTCAGTAAATACTTGTGTCATACCTACTTTTTTACCTAATATACTTTTCATTTTTACACCTCCTGAAATCTTACAGCGGATTACACTTACGTGCAATCATACTAAGCAGAGTGTACTTTATTTTAATTCTCTACTTGTATTCTTATAATTTAATTTCAATGTCTACACCTGCTGGTAGATTAAGCTTCATTAATGAATCTACTGTCTTTGGTGTAGGGTTTAAGATATCGATTAGTCTCTTATGAGTTCTTTGTTCAAACTGCTCTCTAGAATCCTTGTATTTATGAACAGCTCTTAGTATTGTAATTATCTGCTTTTCTGTTGGTAGTGGTATAGGACCTGAAACATTTGCTCCTGTTCTCTTAGCAGTTTCTACAATCTTTTGTGCTGATGAATCAAGGACTTCGTGATCATAAGCCTTTAATCTGATTCTTATTTTTTGTTTGCTGTTTGACATTTAAAATTCCCTCCTTACTATCGCATGTTTTTAATTACATGCAACAACGAGTGCCGATACACTTAACCGGGTGTTTTGTGGTTTTTTGTGCACAGCTTTCCCTTGTCGCCCGATTCTAAGCCGGACATTCTCAGCAAAAATTACCTTATTAAACTGAAAATAAGCAACCTCTTGCGTCATCGCATGTCAACTACATACCATAATATTTTATATCATATTTATCTAAAACTCAAGTATTAAAATTGATTTTTTAGATATTTTTTTGTATTTTTTTTATATTTTTCATGTTTCTTATTCTTTCCAAATAATTAACTTATTAGACATTAAAAGAAGGGGATACCCCCTCTTTTAATGTCTATATTTCATGTCTTTTTTATTATTCTATAATTTGAGCTACGACTCCAGCTCCTACTGTTCTTCCACCTTCACG
>CAZUFW010000016.1:0-30020 GCA_964619895.1 uncultured Clostridia bacterium
ATCTTCTGCTGCCTGCTTAAACGGAATAAAGGGTGAAGTAATAACTACATCAGAACTTAGGGGCTATTCTTCTCCTTTAGAAGAAACTTTGTTCAAATCAAGAATGGATAAAGAAACTCTTGATGCAATGCTAGCTGCTATGAAAGAAAGTCTACCTGCCTTCCGTAAGTACTACAGAAAAAAGGCTGAACTTTTAGGTCATTCTAATGGGCTACCTTTTTATGATATGTTTGCACCAATGGGTGAAGTAAATATGACATTTACATATGAAGAAGCTAAAGATTATGTTGTTAAAAATTTTAGAAGCTTTAGTGATGAGTTAGCTGATTTTGCTGATAAAGCATTTGAGAAGAACTGGATTGATGCAGAACCTAGAGAAGGAAAACGTGGTGGAGCATTTTGCTATAATCTTCGTTCAATACAAGAAAGTCGTATAATGTCTAACTTCAATGGAAGTTTTAGCAATATGACTACCTTAGCTCATGAGCTAGGTCATGGATATCATGGACATTGCTTAAAGAATGAACCTATTTTAAATTGTAGTTACCCTATGCCTCTAGCAGAAACTGCTTCTATTTTCTGTGAAACAATCGTTGTTAATGCAGCTTTAAGAGAAGCCTCCCAAGAAGAAGCCTTTGGCATTTTAGAATCTTCTATTTCAGATGCTGGTCAGGTTATAGTAGATATATTAAGTCGTTATATATTTGAAACTAATTTATTTGAAAAAAGGAAAGATAGTTCCCTATCAGTAAAGGAATTAAAAGAATTGATGCTAGATGCACAAAAAGAAGCTTATGGTGATGGCTTAGATCGTGAATACCTACATCCTTATATGTGGATTAATAAAACCCATTATTATTCTGCTGGAAGAAACTTTTATAACTTTCCATATGCATTTGGTCTTTTATTTGCTAAAGGAATATATGCAGAATATCTAAAACGAGGCAGTGAATTTGTACCTGAGTACAACAAGCTTCTAGTGGCTACTGGAAAAAATAACATTACTGATGTAACTAAAATGGTAGGTATTAATGTTCGCTCTATTGATTTCTGGAGAAGCTCTTTGAAGCTTGTAGAACAGGACATTGAAAAATTTATTGAGCTTGCAGACGCATTGAAATAGGATAAGTATTATAGCGGAGAATGAATTCTCCGCTATAATTGTCTCTACTTCGTCATAGATTTATTCAGACATATTGATAGAAGATTCTACTTGCGGGTGGTCAAATACAATCATAAAACACCCTTCATCATTATAGCTAATCATGCTATATCCAAATGCAACCCCATCTTTTACAAATTCTCCAGTATAATCATACTCTGGTAGGAAACTGTATGTAGGAGAAACAATTACATTTCCACTTTTATCAATAAAGCCATAGTTGGCATAGCCTAGCTCATTAAAACCATAGCTTTCCTCATTAACTAAGGCAACACCTTCAGTGAATTTTCCAGCGTAGTTAAAGATAAATTGGGTTATTTCTTTTCCTGTTTTATCTATATATGCCCATTTGCCTGTTTCCCAGTCACCTTTCTTTACTGCTGCAAGTCCTTCGCTAAAGTAATTAACATCATCATAAATAAAAGGTGTTATCTCTTTTCCTGTCTTGTCTATATATGCCCATTTACCTGTTTCCCAGTCACCTTTTCTTACTGCTGCAAATCCTTCTCTAAAATTATTTGCACCATCATAAATAAGTGGTATTACTTCTTTTCCTGTTTCGTCTATGTAACCATATTTCTCATCCTTCGCTACAATAGCAATTCCTTCACAAAATTCTCCTGCATATTCGTAAACAAAAGGAATCACTTCTTTTCCTGTTTTATCTATGTATCCATATTTCCCATCCTTTGCTACCTTAACAATTCCTTCACTAAATATTCCTGCATATTCATAGACAAAAGGAATTACTTCTTTTCCTGTTTTGTCTATGTATCCCCATTTGCCAGTTTCCCAGTCACCCTTCTTTACTGCTGCCAGTCCTTCGATAAATGCTTTTCCTTCATCATAAATAAGAGGTATTACTTCTTTTCCTGTTTCATCTACAAATCCTAATTTACTTTCGTGTCCCTCCCTCTTAACCACTAATGCGAATCCTTCGCTAAATTCAGATATATTATCGTATATAAGAGGTACTATTTCTTTTCCTGTTTTATCTATGTATCCCCATTTTTCAGTTCCCCAATCACCTTTATTTACTCTCGCAAATCCATTGTTAAAGGACTCTACATAGTCATAAATAAATGGTGTTATTTCTTTTCCTGTTTTATCTATGTATCCCCATTTGCCAGTTTCCCAGTCACCCTTCCTCGCCACCGCAAGTCCTTCGCTAAATGACCATACCTCATCATAAATAAGCGGTATTACTTCTTTTCCTGTTTCATCTACAAATCCCCATTTACGATCATTCCAGCCTTTACTTACTGCTGCAAGCCCTTCACTAAAGGGTGCAACATAATCATAATTTAAAGAGATTACTAATTTCCCTGTTCTATCAATTAAACCTACTCTTCCTTCAGCTAATTTAACATTTCCCAATCCATCCTTAAACTCACCAAGTGAATTAGGAATAATATTCACAGATATCTTTTGCTCTGCATTTACGGTATTTAATGGTAATAAAGTGATTAATAATATAAAAGTTAATACTAAACATACTATTCTTCTCATAAAAATTTCTCCTTATACAATGTATTTAGGTGTTTTTAAGACACCCATATGCCTTTTCAATCTTCAACTATCATGAACCAATTTGGGCACATTAGCTCACCATCTTTAAAGTTGCTAGCTGGCTTACTAATAACTTTTCCCTTTTCAACCATTATGGTAGTGGCACCACCATCAAGATTTGCTGCATTTATTGCACCATATTCCCACATTATGTTTTGAAGGTCTAAAATACTTGCTCCAAGGCTATCTATTCTTCTGCCATCTACTACTAAAAATAGTACTGTTCCGTCCTCAGTCTGACCAATTGCTGTACGAGGTGCTATCCCCCACCCTCCATTACCTTTTATTGCCGCTTTATTGCCATTTACTATTAGGAATGGTTGAAATTCTACAGCTATGCGATAATTGTTTTCAATAGCTTCTGATGGTGTTCCTTTAAATAAAACTAGAATATTATCATTATTGAAACCTATAATGTTACGCTTTTCTTCTGGGTCCTTGTTGTCCCATACTATTTCTCCATTATTTATTATTAATCCATCTGGAATACCTCCCATTTTTTCATCTGTTTTATCCTTGAATCCACTGGCATTTATGGCTACTAAAGCATTGTTTTCATG
Organism: uncultured Clostridia bacterium; assembly: GCA_964619895.1. Classification (GTDB taxonomy): domain Bacteria; phylum Bacillota; class Clostridia; order Tissierellales; family Proteiniboraceae; genus Proteiniborus. The sequence goes on from CAZUFW010000016.1 coordinate 3,292, forward strand.
AGATGCTTTGCTTATGAATTCGCCCTTTTCACCAATATGCTTTGTAACTCCAAGTTTAATTAATGAGGGGTCAAAAACAGCACATAAATAAGCTTTATATGTTGCCCCCTTTATGTAAATGATTTTATATAGCTCATGGTCCTGTCTCTCAATAGTTTTTATCTGACGTTCTTCCATGGGTTCTTTAATAAATGTCTCTTCCTTGGTTCTTTCAATAGGTGAGTTTTCAGTAAGTGGTTCTTTCGTAGGTTCATTAACAGGCTGTTCTTCTGTAGCCAAGTCTTCTTTTTCTTCTGATAAAGTCGCAGTTTGTTCTTCATTGAAATGAATTTTCTCTAGATTTTCTAAATCTTCTTCCAAATTTGCTTCTTTCTCTTCTATTAATTCTTTATCACCATCAATATTTGCTATTTTAACTAAAGACACATCTGTATTTTCTCCAATAGGCAAGACTCTATTGACATTCATTACTTCTGATATTGTATCTTTATCGTAAAGTAATCTTGCGATATATTGATGTGATGCAGTTCTCATAGAAGAAGTAATTATGATCTCTCTATAATGTGGAAAAGGTCCATATAAGGTGAATAAACCTAAACTAATTAGTACTATAAGAGCTGCTCCTAATATATATAGTAGTTTTCTAATGAATATCACCTTCTTATCTCTAAATATAAATAAACTACCCATATTAATAATTGTAGTTTAGACCTGTGGACAATAATGCCAATATCTTTGTCCATCTTTTTTTCTTGAATAACTTATTTAAGTTAAAAATAATTCTTTAATGCTTAATAGCAAAATATTCTCAAAAGATTATATGATTTTAATTCCTGCATTATACATGCAAACTTTAATAAAATAATTTATTTAATACTCATTTGCTTCTTAATTAAACTAAAAAAACCGTTAAACTGATTTTGCAGTTTAACGGTTTTTTACATTATTCTACTCCTGCTATACTTACATTTAATAGCTTAATTGATTTAGGACCACTAAAGTTATTTACTTTCTGCAATTCTTTAGATAGGTACATTTCTTTATGTACATCATTAATGTTACCTGAAATAGAACCACCAGTCACTGGTATTGTTTTTTCTCCATCATAATACCATCCTAGTCTTATCTCACCAGCAAAATCACCTGTTAATGAATCCATTTGAAAGTCTGAAAATACTTTGACTTCAAGGTGTTCACCTTGTTTAATTTCTTGCAGAGTCCTACTTCCTCCATCTACTAAAATGTTTCCTATATTACCTGTAGGTTTGATACCCAAATAATAGGAAAATCTTGTGTTGCCCCAATAGTTTCTTAATATACCATCTTCATATAATGAAATTCTACTTAACCTAAGACCATCTTCGTCATAAGGTGCAGATGCTGTTGAGTTGTAAACATAAGGATCAAGAGAAATATTTATTTTATCTCCTTTTACCTCATCACCTTGTATATTTTTATCTAGTTTAGCTGTTGAAGTCTGCTCATAGACTGAGCGAGCTTCTGCCTGCTCATAATAATAGCTAAAAAATTCTTTTACAGGCTCTCCTGATAGTATTACTGCTACATTCTTTAACATAGGTGTAGGCTTTGCAACTGCTTTATCTCTGCATATATTAAGCATTTCATCTACGGATTCCTCTATTAATCCTTTTTCATAATTAGAAAAAATGATGTCCTTATAAAGCTCTACTTCTTCGCCTTCTTTCCAGTTTGTGATAAATTCAAGTTCCCCTCTGTAGGTTTCATATGATGCATCTACTCCCTCAGAGTTTAATATTCTTGTATTTTTCTTATCTAAAAAAAGTTCCGCTGAATTAATCCACCCATTATTATATTTATCAACTATAAAAATTTCTTCTGCAAGCCTAGGCATCCAGTTTGAAAGAGGTTCTTTTGAAAACCTGTTTTCCATTACAGGCTGAATCTCCACTTTAGGCTCTACTAATGGATAATATTCATTTTTTACGAACCCAGCAGCATATAATGCACTCTTTATTGCATTTTCCATATCTTCCCTGTCCATAGTAGGATGTATTGTTGTTGTGGATGAGCCTCTATATTTTTTACCATCTTCTTCAAAATCTTTATAGACAGTAACTTTAATATGATGGACATCTTTAGCTCTATTCATATCAAGCTCTTTTTTTACAAAAAACAATTCCTTCGATTCAACTCTTTTTTCATTGATTTTCCATCCATCTAAATCATTGATATTTAATAATATTTCTTTTATTTTCTCTATCATTATCCCAACCTCACTCTTGCTTTAATATATGGACCTCCATCAGATACCTTAACCCATTCCTTGTAGCCCTTTCCACAAGCTCCAGAACCAGATAGTCTCACTTCTTGTGATACCATAGAGATTGATTTCAAAACGTCTGGTACATAGCCAGTCATTATAACAGGAGACATAATATTTCCAGTGAATTCGCCATTTTTTATTTCCTTTGCTACAAGAATCATACACTGTATTCCCCAGTTTTTAGGATCTTCCATACCACTTAATGTCACATCTAGGAGATAGCCTTCTTTTATTGAAGCAATCATATCTTCGAGTCTGTCATTGCCAGCTGCAAAAAATGTATTGGTCATTCTAGCATAAGCTTTTCTCTCAAAGGATTCTCTCTTTCCATTACCAGTTGGTACTGTGCCTAGTCTCAGTGCAGAAAGTAAATCTGATATTCCAGTCTTGAGGATTCCTTTATCTATGACAATAGTATCAGTTCCTAAAACACCTTCGTCATCAAATAGATAAGATGAAACATTCTCTGCTGCAGCTGCACCATCATGCATAGTTACTAGCTCTGATGCCACTTCTTTATTAATATATTCAGCAGCCTTTGCACGATTTTTAACAAACATATCCATCTCCACTCCGTGTCCAAAGGCTTCATGGGCAATCAATCCTGCAATTTCTGGTGAGCAAATTACATCGTACTCTCCTGGAATAATTTTTTTAACATCTAGAAGATTTTCTGCAAATAGTACAACTTCCTTTACTTTATGTTCAATTTCATCAAGAATTTCAACACCTTTTAAACCTGATGCACCTTCATAATAATATTTTGTATTGTCATCTTTCCTAACTACTGCTAAAATACTTCCCTGTCCCCAAACATAGGACTGCTCAAGCTCTTTATTTGACGAAACAAATATTTTTGATACATGATTCTCTCCATATGATACTCTAAAGTCTACTAATAGCTGAGAATATGTAAAAGCCTCGTCCTTTATTTTAGTCATTCTTCTAATCTTTTCTTCTGCACTTACATCTTCGGGAAGTACCTCTACTTCTTTAAAAAGATTATCTGCAATTTTTTCTTCTTCAACAACTGGATAAGTACTTATTCTTATTGAAGAATCTTTTAGATTATTGATATCATCATTAACCTTGTTTTTTATATTTTCAATTAGTAAAGGTAATCCTTCTTTTGAAAGCTCATTAAAAGAAAACTCCGAATAATTATATCCGTTATGAACCCTTACAACAAATCCTCTTTCTGTCCATTCTGAGTCATTTAATGCAACTCCAGTTTTTTTAACAGAATATGTTTTCCCCCATGTATCTGTTCCTAAAACAGATGCATATTTAAAATCCTTAGTAAGTATTTCTATTAGTTTCTTTAGTGTATTCTTTTGATTTAATAAATATTTCGACATAGAAACCTTCATTAATACACCCCCTTAATTATTTAACAGTAAATGTTAGCTTATAATTTTACTTTATCAGCTATTCAATGATATTACAATTGTTTTTATAATCATATGGAAAATGCAGATGAAGTTTTTAAAAACTTCATCTGCTGTTGCCGAGTAATGTCAAGTATTATCTATAAATTCAGCAATAAGGCACTCTGATAACTCCATATTTGACTCAACTCTTAAACTTTTTAACAATGATAATAACTTAATCATATTACATACCTCCTATTATTTTCTAATGCTTTACTTTCGTAAATTTGTCTTTATAATCCATTAGCAGCTTCTTTAAATTACCCCCTTTATATAAAGATATTAATAATAGTTTAAATTATCATTACCTTTAGCTTTTAATATTTGTATTGTTTTTTTAGCTCAAGTCTTGCATATTCCTCATAACCAGTATGTTTTTTAATATTAGGAAATAGCAATAATTCTAATAATAATAAAGATAGCATAATATCACCCCCTTCATATTCATGAATAAAATTACATTAAAGTAATTTATTGTTAATTAGTAAGCGCAAAAAAACCGCAGATAAGTTCCTACGGCTTAGAATTCTTCATAAAGCTAAAATTCTATGAAAATAAAAAGTCGTAGGAAATAGCCTACGACCTTATTTTTTATTCATCATAATATCATATTGTATTATAAAAATAAAATCGCAGACTATACGCCTGCGACTGGTAATTCAATTAACAAACTATAAAAAATAATTTAATAATATACCTTACCTACATGCACAGGCCGTTACAGTTATTTGTATTTTCAGTTTTGTTAGTTCTGTTTAATAATGTTATAATCATCCTTCACGGCCTCCTTTACTATTTTGGTAAACCTTACTAATTGTTCTACCTTTTATATTTTACCACTATCTTCTACATAATGCAATACTTTTTTTATTTTCCATACTATTATATAATTCTTCGTTAAATTCTCCTTCTGATTTAGAAATTACAACTGTACATACTGCGTCTCCTGTAATATTTACTGCAGTCCTAGTCATATCTAATATTCTATCTACTCCAATAATTAAAGCAATTCCCTCTATTGGAAGACCTATAGCTTGAAACACCATAGAAAGCATTATTAATCCTACTCCAGGAACCCCAGCAGTACCTATTGAAGCTATTGTTGCAGTTAATATTACAGTAAGTATTGCTTGCATAGATAATGGCATTCCATATAATTGAGCAATAAATACAGTTGCTACCCCCTGCATTATAGATGTTCCATCCATGTTTATAGTTGCCCCTAAAGGAATTGTAAAAGCTGATATACTTTTGGAAGCGCCTATTCTTTCCTCTATCACCTCTAAGGATACTGGTATGGTAGCATTTGAACTAGATGTGGAGAAAGCTACTCCCATTGCAGGCGCAAACTTCTTAAAGAAAGTTATCGGATTCAATCTTGCAAAACCTACTAGTAATCCTGTATATGTCAATGCTACATGTATAAATAATGCTAAGATAACTGCTATCATGTATTTTAATAATGGCCCCATTGCATCATAACCAATAGTAGAAAATGTCTTAGCAATAAGTGCAAATACCCCGTATGGTGCCACTTCCATAATAATTTCAACTAGCTTTAGAACTAATTCGTTAAGCTGTTCAAAAATATTAGTTATAGTTTTTGTTTTCTCTCCTAGTATGGCAAGTGCAACACCTACTAATAATGAAAACACTATTATCTGGAGCATAGCTCCCTCACTCATAGCTTGTATCGGGTTTTTTGGTACCATTTCATATAAAACTTGAATGACAGGTTTTGAAGCTGCTATAGTTGATTCGCCCTTTACTATCTGAGACATATCAAGCCCTTTCCCAGGATTAATTATAGAAGCTGTAGCAATAGCAATAGATATAGCGATTGCTGTAGTTGAAATATAAAATATTAATGTTTTTAATCCTACTCTTCCAAGTTTTTTAATATCTGACATTGAGGATGTCCCATTTACCAATGAAACGAAAACGAGAGGAACCACCATCATATTTATCCCTCTAAGGAATATTTGACCAAGTAATTCAAAAACTCCATTTACCAGTATAGTATCCCTTATATAAGATGGCCCAAGCCTATTTAATACTAATCCAGTTAATAATCCAAGTGCCAAACCAATGAAAATTTTAGTAGTTAATGCTTTTTTTCCTTTGTTCATAATTGACCTCCTTTATTCATTATTATTTCCTATTATTTTTAGATATTATATAATACATTTGTGCAAGTTATCAATAGTTTTCTTTCATTTTTTAGACATTTTTAAGGAGGTATTTTCTGCTGATTCTTAAATAAATATGACGTAATAAAGTAAAAAGCTGTGTTTTAATCAACACAGCTTTTTCTTTCATCTATATACTTTTTCATTTTTTGCAAGTATCCTTCAGCTATCTTGCTAACTATAATGTTATTTACTGAATCTAGCCTAATATCATCTATTGTTGTAATAGGCAAAGCATTAACAGATGTTCCTGTCATAAAAGCTCCATCAAGGTCTTTTAAGGAATCTTTATGAACTTCTTCTTCTATTACTTCAATATTCTGTTCTCTACATACATTCATAATTTCATTTCTTGTTATTCCTAGAAGCACATCTCCTGCTGGAGCTGTATAGACTTTATCCCCTTTTACAAAGAACATGTTAGATCTGCTGCCTTCTGTAATGTAGCCATTTCTATTTACTAAGAGTGCTTCATAGGCTCCTTGATTTTTTATTTCATCATTTATTCTTTGTCTCAAATTAGCATTAACTATTTTAGCGTTAGGATTTTCTCTTTCCGAGTGAAATAGAATTGTGTGTATGCCTTTTTCATATACTTCTTTTTCTGGGTAACTGCTTTTTATATAGTAAATCATAAAGGTTTGGTCTGGGCTATCTACATTAGTACATAAAAGTTTTATATTCATGCTATGCTCTTTGTTAGCATCTATTAGCTTATGTATTTCCTCTGTAATTTCTTCATCGGATTTTTTTATTGTCTTACCAATAAGCTCAGCAGATTTTCTCATTCTGTCTATATGTCCCTCTAAAAATACTGGAACACCGTCTATAATTCTAATTACTTCGTATATTAATGGCGAGGTTGCTTCTTTAAAGCCATCTTCATTTGATGTGGGAACTATTTCGCCATTGTACATATAATATTTTAATATTGCTTCGTTATCCATTATACTCACCTCTAGTATATTGTTGGTATCCTTCATATACATTATAGCTTATTATTAGTAAAAATATAGTGTTTTTTATTCCTCATCTCTATCAATTTTTTTATTTCTTATTTTAATAACTTTTTTGCCAACATATAAAGCTACTAATCCTATGATTAATAAAACAAATACTATAGGTAATAGTACTGCTATAGCAACTAGAAGCTCTTTTGCTAGAGTAATTATTCCTTTTATAGATTTGCTAAATCCATCTATTATCCTACCTCCAAGTGTAACTGGTTCAGGAATCTTTATTTCTCGAACCTCATATACAATCACATCTATAGTTGAAAAACTAACTAAATTATCCCATTTTCTTAGGGTGCCTGTGTAATTTTCTATTTGGTATCTAACATTAGATAATTCCCTTTCTAGTTCAATAATATCTGCTATCTTATCTGCCTTTTTTAATATTTCTAGAAGTCTCTCTTCCTGTATTGTTAGAGATTTTAGCCTTGCTTCAGAGTCAAAGTATTGACTTGTTATATCTTCTCCTCCACGTTCAATCCTAATTACATTTCCTATGTCATTGAAATCAAGTAATAGCTGATCAAAGCTTTTTTCTGGAATCCTTAATTTAAATGAAGCTACTCTATTTCTAAAATCTTCTTTATTTACTGGACGACCTCCTGTTATACTTGAGTTTTCTATATAACCTCCAAGAAAGTTGGTTTTTTCTGTAATTATGTTAGTTGTCTTATCAAACTCCTTTGTTTCTAGTTCCACATTTGCAGATTTTATTATTTTTCTACCTTCATTAGAATCATTATTTATTTTTGAATTGTCTTGTGCTGCTTCATTCTTACTTGCATTACCAAAACCTGTAAAGCTAGTATCACCTCTATACTCCATCTCTTGGGATGTTGTATTAGATGCTATGCTATCTTTTACTGGTGAAGAGCTTTTAGACGAACAACCTGAAACAAGTAATGCAAATATAAAAATAACTGCGAAAAAAATTGATAGTCTTTTTTTACTCTTAATAAACAAAATAGCCACCCCCACTCCTTTTCTATATTAGACGGAATAAGATGGCTTTTGTTCCAAAAAAACAGGCCATAGCCTGCTATCTTAATTTGCTTTTTATTTGATCAATATTTTTCAGGACAATATCTCTTTTGATTTTCATAAGCTCAATGTTTTTCTTAGGAATAGCTGTTCTCATATTTATAATTGATAGGTTCAGCTTTTCCATAAGGTCTTGATCTTTTTTATCCAGCTTTATTTTTGCCCTAATCATGTTCATAGTTTCTTCTGCTTGCTTTATGCTACCTTCACTCTTATCCCATTCTCCTTTCATTCCATATAAATGAGCTTGCCTAGCAAAGTATCTTAGCCTCATTAATTCACCCTCGTGGTTCCCTTTATAAGAATCATAAAAAGTAGCCATATTATAGGTTATTTCGTTGGAATGTGTTAAAGAATTTAATATGTTTTTTTCTTCAACTGCCACGGTTAAGTTATTTATTGTATCTTCAAATTTTGATAATTCTGGTTTCTTAGCACCATTTTCTATAGCTTTTATTTCATAATCTCCCCATGAAGTATGTATTTCCTCCGTGGTTTTTTTGACTCCCTTCCACATTTCTTCAACTTTTTCTTGTTTTGTTAATGGCTTTTTTTCTTCCTCTCCCATTTTGCCCTCAGATGTCTTTTTTTGATCTTCTTTAGATTTTTTTTCTTCACCTGAGCTACTGTCTTTGTCCTCACCTTTTCCTTCATCTTTCCCTTTATCTTTTTCTTTTTCTTTCACTTCCTCTTTTCCTTTAGTTCCTTTGCCTTCTTCTTTCCCTTTAGTTTCTTTACCTTTTTCTTCTTTCTTTTCAGTTTCTTCTAGTTTTTCAGGCTTCTTCATTTCTTCAACGATTTTTTCTATTTCATCTGTTACTTTTTCGCTTTTTTCTTGCATTGATTTTAATTTTTCTGGAACTTTTTCTTCTTTACTTTGCAGCATAGGTTTGGGTTGTTTTTTACCACATGCTGTTGTTGAAAATATTAATAAAGTTAAGAGCGCTAAAAGCCATATGGCTGTATTTTTCTTCAAATTAAACAAAGCAATCACCTCAAATTTAGTATATCCAAGATAATTGCTTTTAATTTATTTGTATTTTTTTATTTTTTTAATACTTTCTTGCTCTTGACTATCTGCCTTTTCCTACCAAGCCGCTACCTGTCCATCTGTTCTTGGTTCTGTAGCACCACATAGAACACCATCATCATTTCGCCAAATTATCTGTCCTCTTCCAAACGCAGTACTATTTGCCTTGACTACAATATCGTGGCCTGCTCTCATAAGCTCTAAAGCCAGTCTATTATCAAAGCTCTGCTCTACCTCTATAGTTTTCCCCCCAACCCATTGCCACCTAGGTCTATCTAATGCCTCTTGGGGATTCATATTATAATCTATTGTATTTATCATTACTTGAAGATGGGCCTGGGGCTGCATAAACCCTCCCATTATTCCAAAAGGCCCTACTGGCTTTCCATCTTTAGTTAAAAATCCTGGGATAATTGTATGATAAGGTCTTTTACATCCTGCTATGCAATTATCAGATTCTTCATCTAAATTAAAGTTTGCCCCTCTATTATGTAAAGAAATTCCCGTATTTGGCACTACTAGTCCAGAGCCAAATCCCATATAGTTGCTTTGAATAAATGAAACCATATTTCCTTCTTCGTCTGCCGTACAAAGGTAAACTGTTCCTCCTTTAGAAGGTTGTCCAGCTTCAGGCATTATAGCTTTACCTGATATTAGTTTTCTTCTTTCTGCGGCATATTCTTGTGAAAGCAATTCCTTTGTTTTTATCCTCATTGTTTTTGGATCAGCTACATATTTTTGAGTATCTACAAAAGCTAGCTTTAAAGCTTCTATTTGTAGATGCGTACTATTAAAAGAATCTATAGGACCTAGTTCCATATCCTTTAGTATATTTAATGCCATAAGGACAGTTATTCCGTGTCCATTTGGAGGTATTTCATATACTTCATATCCCTTATAATCAGTGCTTATTGGCTCAACCCATTCAGGATAGAAGGCTTTCAAATCTTCTTTAGTAATATATCCCCCGTATTGTTTTGAGAAGGCATCAATTTTCTCTGCTAACTCTCCACGATAAAAGCTTTCTGCCATAGTTTTTCCTATTTCTCTCAAAGTTCTTCCATGATCTTCTAAAGTTATGTAATCTCCTATCTTAGGGCAATTGTCATTTGGTGCAAAAGTATCAAACCAAGTCTGAAATTCCTCTTTGCTTTCTCTTTCCTTAGCATAGTTTCTAAACGCTGCTGCCCATCCAGCTCCTACACCTGGTTGAATAGTAAAGCCTTCCTCTGCATATTTAATTGCAGGCTCTAGAACTTCCTCAAATGGAAGTTTTCCAAATTTCTTTGATAACTCTGCCCATGCAGCTGGTGCACCTGGTACATTAACAGGTATCAGACCGTATTTAGGCATTTCTGTATAACCTAATTCTTTTAATACCTTTGCATTTATTGTCCTTGGTGAAGGTCCACTACTATTTAAACCATGAAGCTTGTTTCCTGCCCATACTAATGCAAAGGCGTCCCCGCCTATTCCGTTAGCTGTAGGTTCTACAACTGTTAGTGTGGCTGCTGTTGCAATGGCTGCATCAATAGCATTACCACCTTTTTTTAGTATCTCAATTCCTACCTGGGCTGCTAAAGGATTACCTGTAGCAACCATACCTTTCTTACCATAAACTAAATTTCTCCTAGATGAATAGTTGTAAGTTAATGGATCAAATTTAAATTCCAAGGTGCATTCCCCCCTAATATATGAAAAATCCTATGATCCCTGCTACAAATGTGATGAGTATAGGATTCGCTTTATACTTATAAGTTGCAAAAAAAGCTAATGCAAAAAATATAATACTTTTGTAATCAATAAATGTTTCTTTATTGATTAACAGCAGCATTGCAGATAATACAAGCCCTACTACTACTGGCCTAAGCCCTACAAAGGCATTTTCTACATATTTGTTGTTTTTAAATTTAAAAAAGAAATTACATATTATTAGCATTATAATTACAGATGGCAAAGTAACCCCTAAAGTAGCAAAAAACGAACCAAAAACACTATTTGTAACTGTGTATCCAATATATGTAGCACTATTTATTGCAATAGGCCCTGGTGTAACCTGAGATATGGCTACTATATCTGTAAATTCGCTTATGCCAACCCAGTTATTTATATCTACTACTTCTGTCTGTATAAGAGGGAGCATGGCATACCCTCCACCAAAGCTAAAAAGCCCTATTTTAAAGAAGGTAATAAATAGCTTTAAATAAATCATTATTCCCTGCCTCCTTTTTTAGCCATATATAAATTTCCTCCAATTGCAGCTAGTATTATAAAAACAATTGGAGTTATTTTGAGATACTTGACACAAAGGGCAACTACTATGGGAATTATAAAAGCCTTTCCTTTTAGTTTAGAGCTTTTTGATAAACTAATAACTGAAGATGCTATCAAAGCTACTACAGCAGGTCTTATGGCTTTAAATGCACTTTCTATTGCCTGCATGTCTCTTATTTGGCTAAAAAAAGTAGCAATTGCTAAAATAATTAAAAATGATGGCAGTACTGCTCCTAGGGTAGTAAAAAAAGCACCCTTATATCTGTCCATTTTAAAGCCTACAAATACAGCTGTATTTACAGCTATAGGCCCTGGAGCTGATTGAGCTAATGCTAAAGTGTCCACAAATTCATCTTTTGCAATCCATTTTTTCTTATCCACTACTTCAGCTTCAATAAGTGGCACCATTGCATATCCACCACCTATTGTAAAGGCACCTATTTTGAAAAAAGCTAAAAACATTTCTAAATACTTTTTCATTTTGTCACCTCATTTTTATTTTGGGTCTCTAATTATTACTTTATCAAAAAATAAACAAAAAGTGTAGGAAAAATGCAAAAAAAGAACTGTCTATCATATTCTAGACAGTTCTTCTCTATTACTATTTATTGTTCCATCTAAATCCATTCATCATTCCTTGTCTTTGGCCTTGGCCGTTCATCATGCCTTTTCCAAATCCTCTTCCCATTCCTCTACCATCGCCATTTAGACAATCTCCAGGGAAGTTAAATCCATTTTCCTCATGGTATTTTTCCATGTACTCAATTCTCTCATTAAATAACGTTGCTTGTTCCTCTGTAATCTGTCCTGATTTAAGTGCTTCATTTACTCTTTCCTTTTTCCAGCTAATCATGTCTTTAAACCAGCTTGGAACATTATTTATAGTTTCTGCAAATGCTATGGCTCCCATTGAAAGTACAAGCACAGCTACTAATGATAAAACTATTATTTTCTTTTTCATAACAAAATACCTCCTTGTATTTGATACTTTGATTATAAAAAGAAAATGTGAAGGAAATATGAAGCTATTTAGATAATTCTTTAACCATTTGGTAAATAGTTCTTACTGCTACTCCAGTACCGCCTTCAGCTATATATTCACTGCTTTTGCTAGTAAAGGCTGTACCTGCTATATCCATGTGTATCCAAGGTCTATCTTGGACAAATTCACCTACAAATAGGGCTGCGGTTATGGCTTGAGGGTTTCCAGCAGAGTTTGTTAAATCTGCAACTTTAGATTTAAGTAATTCTTTATATTCATCAAAGTGAGGCATTCTCCATACCTTTTCTCCTGTTACCTTTGAAGCCTCTTCTAAAGTCTTATAAAATCCGTCGTCATTTGATACTACTACTGTTGCAGATGAACCTAATGTAACTATAGCTCCTCCAGTTAATGTAGCTATATCTAAGACCTTTGTAACTTTTTCCTTTTCTATGGCATAGTGTATAGCATCTGCTAGAGTCAGTCTACCTTCTGCATCTGTACTTCCAATAAATATAGTCTTTCCTGCCATGGAGCCAATTATATCACCAGTCCTATATGCATTGCTACTAATTGAATTTTCACATGCTGCAACTACTGCGATTACATTTATTTTTAACTTTCTCTTTGCTATTGCTTCCATTGCTCCAATTACAGAAGCTGCTCCACCCATATCACTTTTCATGTTTACCATTCCATCTTTTGATTTGATGCAAAGGCCACCGCTATCATAAGTAAGTCCTTTTCCTACTAGTCCTAATATATCTTTTTTATTCTTTTTGTCACCGAAATATCTCATAACTACTAATCTTGGCCTATTCTCTGAAGCTCTACCGACAGCTAGAAATGCTTCCATACCAAGCTCTTGTATCTTATCTTCCTTTAGGATTTCTACCTCAAATCCACTTTCTTTACCTGTTTTTTCTGCAATGGCAGCTAGTTTGGCAGGGGTTAATACATTTGCAGGCTCATTTACCATATCTCTAGCTAATATGGTAGCCTTACTAAGGACATTACCTTCTTCTACTCCTTTATTAATATCCACTATTTCATCAGCATCATTACCAACAAAATATACATTATTAACAGGGTTTTCTTTTCTATCTTTTATATATTTATCAAACTTATAAGACCCTAGTATTATTCCTTCAGTCATTGCTCTTGTTATTTCGCTTAATGAAAATCCTTCATTGGCTCCTATTGGATAAATGTCTACATTTTTTGCTTTAAGCTTCATAGCTTCTTTTATAGCATTGGCGTAATTTTTTCTTACTTTTTCTAAATCTAATTCTTCTTTTTTCCCTAGGCCTAATAATATTATTTTCTTCGGACTATCCTTTCTAGCTAATTTGAAGCTCTGAATTTCATTACTTTTCCCTGAAAATTCCTCTTCTCTTAATAGATGCTTTATCATATCTTCGGCTTCTTTTAATGGTAAATTTATATCTGACTCTCCTATACCTTCGTAATATGGCTGAATAATTGCCTCAGAAAAGCCATCTGTAGATTTTTTAGTTAACACTTCAAAAAACATAAAAACATCTCCTCCTTAAAAATAAAATCCTCGTAATATTATACAATTCTATAAATAAACTTAATTTCCTCCATAGTATAAACACATGTATATTTTTGATTATTTTTAATACACATGAACTATACAATACTATTTGTTAGGGGGCCTTATTTTGATATACGCTATTTTAATATTTTTTATAGGTTTATTATTAATAGTAAAGGGCGGGGATTGGTTTACAGAGTCTGCCATTTCATTGGCAAGGGCTTCTGGACTTCCAGAGGTCCTCATAGGAGCTACTATTGTTAGCTTCGCCACCACTTTACCTGAATCTGTTGTATCTATATCAGCAGCTCAAGATGGATATACCACTATGAGTCTTGGAAATGCTGTTGGCTCAGTTATTTGTAATATTGGTTTAATACTTGCTTTCGTTAACATAATAAAGCCTAGTAAAATAACAAGTAATTTTTTTAAGCTAAAGTCAATACTTATGATATCGTATTTTTTGGTAATGTCATTTTTAGCACTAGACGGTACAGTTAGTAAACAAGATTCGTTAATACTTATTGCTATGTTAATTATCTATGTATGCATTGACTTCTTTATTCTCAAAAATAAAACGGGTAAAAAAGTCGTCAGTGAAAAGCTTCATTTAAATGCTAAGATGAAACTAAATATTGGTGTATTCTTCATAGTTGGAGCCATCACAATATTAGCAGGTGCTGAACTGCTGATACATAGTGGAGTAATAATAGCAAAAGGCATAGGTGTTCCTGAATCAGTAATAGCACTATCTATAATTGCAGTAGGTACATCATTGCCTGAATTCGCAACTGCACTTACAGCACTAAAAAAAGGCCATGCCAATATTTCAATTGGAAATATAGTAGGAGCTAATATATTAAATATAACCATGGTTACTGGCATATCAGCTTTTGTAAATCCACTTAAAATATTAAGACAAAATATATTACTAGACTTTCCTGTTGCCATTATAATAATGCTGACTTTAGTTATTCCGTCATTTATGAAGAAAAAAATATATAGACTTCAAGCTATAATTCTGATGTTAGTATATATTGCATATGTTGTATTTTTATATAGTGTTTATCTGTAATTTAGATAATTTGATTTTTAGTAATTCCATATTAATTTACTTGGATTATATTTTAAAAAAAGATTAACTCTGCATATAAAACAATGCAAGTTAATCTTTTTTCTAATGTCTTTAGTTAAAATAATTTATTGTTTATCCATTTTCTCTAGCACTTTTATAATAATTAGAGCTATTGTTCCTCCTATTAAAGCAGTTAGTAGCTGTGGAAAGCTTAGAGCTGCCTTTATTGGTGGTTTAACAGTCAAGAAATAATTTACTACAGAGTAAAGCAATCCAAATTTCAATATAGCTGCAACACCAACTCCCACTATCCTACTTCGCTTCTTTAACAAAGAGTAAGTAAGTACATATAAAATATTGGCAACTGCGATAAAAGGTACAACAACAACCATTACAGAAGGAGTAACTCCCAAGACTACAGCCATAATTGGTGTTATTAGTCCAATAGCTGCAGCCCAAGGCAATCCACACATCTGGGATGCAATAATTAATACTGCATTAATTCCAGAACCAGTAATGAGTTGCCCCATCTTTACAAATTGAAATACTAAAGCAATTGCTAACAATATAGCTGTTCTTGTTAAGGTTTTTGTTTTCTTATCCATTATATCACCTAATATCTTTCTCTCTTTATATAATGAGTGTGTAGTAGGTGATGAGCTTTATGTCCGTTAGCTTCTCCTAGGTATTCATCATATAAAGCTTTAATTTCTGGGTTATTGTGAGATTTTCTCAAAGGCATTTCAATATCAATATTATATAGACCTTGTGCTCTTTGTCTACATACTTCCATAGTCTTTCCTTTATCCATTATAATTGGCTGTCCTCCGCCATTTATACAGCCTCCCTGGCATCCCATTACCTCTATAAAATGATAATTTGCTTCTCCCTTTCTAACACGGTCTAGAAGCTTACTTGCATTTCCTGTACCATGAGCAACGGCTACATTTAGTTCAATATCCCCTACTTTTACAGAAGCTTCCTTAATTCCTTCTAATCCTCTAACTGGATTATAATCTATCTCTTTTAAATCTTGTCCTGTCAATATATCGGCAACAGTCCTTAAAGCAGCTTCCATAACGCCACCAGTAGCTCCAAATATTACGGAAGCACCTGTAGACTCTCCCATAATCTTATCAAAACTTTGATCTTCTAAGGATTTAAAATCTATTCTAGCTTCCTTTATCATCTTAGCTAATTCTCTAGTAGTAATAACTGCATCTACATCCTTCAATCCATCTACTGATAGTTCTTCTCGTGCAGATTCGTATTTTTTTGCTGTACAAGGCATTACAGAAACTACAAATGTTTTTTTAGGGTCTATACCTGCTTTTTCTGCATAGTAGGATTTCGTCAGTGCTCCAAGCATCTGATGAGGAGACTTGCAGCTTGATAAATTGTCTAGAAAATCATTGTGATAGTGTTCGCAATATTTAATCCAGCCAGGTGAACATGATGTAATCATTGGAAGCTTTCCACCATTTTTCACTCTGTTCAAAAGTTCTGTACCTTCTTCAATAATTGTCAAGTCTGCTGCAAAGTCCGTATCAAAAACCTTATCAAAACCTAATCTTCTGAGAGCTGCTACCATTTTCCCCTCTACATTAGTTCCTATAGGCATACCAAATTCTTCGCCCAAGGCAACTCTAACTGCAGGTGCAGTTTGAACAACAACATGCATATCATTGTCTTCTAAAGCATCCCATATTTTATCCCTATCATCTTTCTCCCTTAGGGCACCAACAGGACATACCTTTATACATTGGCCACAATTTATACATGCCACATCTGATAAGCTTTTGTCAAAAGGAGTAGATACTACGGTTTCGATTCCTCTTCCAACAAAACCTATAACTCCTGTTCCCTGAACGTTTCTGCATACGCTTACACATCTTCCACAGAGTATACACTTGTTTTGATCTCTAACTATTGAAGGTGATGCCTGGTCAATGGCATGGGCTTTCTTCTCACTTTTATAGTTTAGCACATCTATTCCCATTTCTTCAGCAAGCTTTTGAAGTTCGCAATTTAGGTTTCGTGAGCAAGTCAGACATTCTCTTTCGTGTCTTGCAAGGATGAGTTCGAGAATATTTGCCCTAGCTTCTCTGACTTTTTTTGAAGCTGTTTTGACTTCCATACCTTCCTGTACCTGAAGAATACATGATGCTTGCAGAGTTCTAGCCCCTTTTACCTCTACAACACACATTCTGCAAGAACCAACTTCATTGAGCCCCTTTAGAAAACAAAGAGTAGGAATATCAATATTTAGTCCCTTAGTAGCCTCTAAAACTGTTGTACCCTTTGGTACTTGAGTCTTAGTTCCATCAATCGTAATGTTTACCATTTCCATAATACCTATCCCCTTTATCATAATCATTTATATCAAACAGAAAAAACTCCTTTTAAGAAAAGCTTCTAACGAAGCATTAGAGGTAGCTTTTCTTGAAACACATTTATGGAAAGTTCTTGATATAAGGCATTAAAGTAGAACTTTCCTATTCGTTATAAAAGAAGCTTTTTAGCAATCATAACCAGGCTGATACATCATAATGAAAACGATTGTCAAATACAGCTCCTTTCTAAACGCGGGAGGCATGAACATTTCTATTCATGCCCATAGACTTATATCCATGGGCAGTTGCCTTTAGGACTATAAGCTCGGAGTTATTCTTTTTCTATCTTAATTCTAATTCGTCGTTATATTTTTGTCAATTGTACTTTATGAAAATTAAATATAAATAAAAAACATAGCAGAGAAAAATCTCTGCCATAGTTTTAAATCTACTTCTTTTTAGCTTTATATCTTAAACTACTATCAAGTATATTTTTTCTAACTCTAATACTTACTGGAGTAATTTCTAGTAGCTCATCGTCTTCTATAAATTCAAGTGCTTCTTCGAGACTCATAATCTTAGGTGGTGAAAGCTTTAGTGCATCATCTGAGCCAGATGCTCTAGTATTTGTAAGCTGTTTTTTCTTACATACATTTACTTCTATATCATCAGATTTTGCATTTTGGCCTACTACCATTCCTGCATATACTTTAGTTCCTGGAGTAATGAAGAGTATTCCTCTTTCCTGTGCTGCATATAATCCATATGTTACAGCTTCTCCAGATTCAAAAGCTACTAATGAACCCTGTGGTCTTCTAGGTATATCTCCTTTATATGGCTCATAGCCATCAAATACTGAGTTTAATATACCATTGCCTCTAGTATCAGTCATAAATTCTGAACGATAACCTATTAAGCCTCTAGCAGGTATTGAAAATTCTAGTCGTGTATATCCTCCACTAGGTTGAGTCATAGTTATTAGTTCACCTTTTCTCTGTCCTAGCTTTTCTATAACGGAACCGACAAATTCCTCTGGTACGTCTATTGTAACTATTTCCATAGGTTCATGTTTCTTTCCGTCAATTGTTTTATATAGTACTTCTGGCTTTGATACTTGGAACTCATAGCCTTCTCTTCTCATAGTTTCTATTAAAATAGAAAGATGAAGCTCTCCTCTTCCTGATACTTTAAATGCATCTGTTGAATCAGTCTCTTCTACTCTTAAGCTTACATCTGTGTTGAGCTCTTTGAATAGTCTTTCTCTAACCTGTCTTGATGTTACAAACTTTCCTTCTTGACCAGCAAAAGGACTATTATTAACTAAAAATGTCATAGCAATAGTTGGCTCTGATATCTTCACGAATGGAAGTGGCTCTGGGCGCTCAGTGGCACATATGGTATCTCCTATGTGTATCCCTTCAACACCAGATACTGCTATTATACTTCCTATATCTGCACTTTCTACTTCAACTCTATTTAGTCCTTCAAATTCATATATCTTGGTTATTTTTACCTTTTTAGAAGCCTCTGGTTCTAGATAGTTTACCATTACTGCTGGTTCATTTACTTTGATACTACCCCTTTCAACTTTTCCAACACCTATTCTTCCTACATACTCATTGTAGTCTATTGTAGATATTAGGACTTGAAAAGGCTCATCTTTTTCTCCTTCAGGTGCTGGAATGTATTCCAATATAGTTTCAAATAGGTCTTCCATATTGTCTTTTTGTTCATTCATGTCTAATGAAGCAGTTCCACTTTTTGCAGATGCAAATACAAATGGACATTCTAGCTGGCTATCGTCTGCACCTAGTTCTATAAATAAATCTAATACTTCGTCTATAACTTCATTAGGTCTTGCTTCTGGTCTATCTATTTTATTTATACATACTATTACAGGTAAGCTTAGTTCTAGAGCTTTTTTTAGCACAAACTTTGTTTGTGGCATAGGTCCTTCAAATGCATCTACTACTAGGATAACACCATTTACCATCTTAAGAACACGCTCTACTTCTCCACCAAAATCAGCATGGCCTGGAGTATCTATTATATTTATTTTTGTGTCTTTATAATGCACAGCAGTGTTTTTTGATAATATTGTAATACCTCGTTCTCTTTCTAAGTCATTTGAGTCCATGACTCTTTCAGTAACTACTTGATTTGCTCTAAATATTCCACTTTGTCTAAGTAACTGATCTACAAGTGTAGTTTTTCCGTGGTCAACGTGAGCAATTATAGCTAAATTTCTTATATCATCTCTTTTTGTTTTCACTATTATTCCTCTTTCCAATTAAAATTCCAACAAAAGTTATTTTATCACACTGAGTTTAAAAATCAATAAAAATCAATATTAGAATTTAGTTTTGATTTAGACTTACCAATAAAACTCAAAATATATGAATATTTTCATGAACACTATATATACTTAGTTTTTGCTAATTCCAGCGCATATATTTAACCATTTCATACCTAAATAAAAAAATGCCCTCCATCAATTGATGGAGAGTAGATAATTTTTATTTCTTCTTACTTGTTTTTATATTATTTTTCAATTGATTAGATTTATTGCTTGTTGAAAAATGCTTTCTCTCTCTTTCCTTGTTATCCTTACTGTCCTTGCTAACTTTATTATTTTTATTACTCTTATTATTCTTATTAGCACTCCCTTTAACTTTATTGCTTTTTCCTTTATTGTCTTTTTTTCTAGGCCATATTAAGCATTTCTCTCCAAAGCCTATTAAGTCAGTTCTTCCTGATTTTACAAGTGCCTCATATACTAAATCATAGTTTTTAGGATTTCTATACTGGATCAATGCTCTTTGCATTGCCTTCTCATGTGGACTTTTAGGCACATACACTTCTTTCATTGTTCTAGGATCTAAGCCTGTATAGTACATACATGTAGATAATGTTCCTGGTGTTGGATAAAAATCCTGAACCTGTTCAGGCATATACCCCAAATCTCTTAAATATTCCGCCAGCTCTACAGCTTCTTTTAGTGTTGAGCCTGGATGACTAGACATTAAATATGGTACTATGAATTGATTTAAACCTAGTTCTTTATTTATTTTTTTGTATTTAGCTAAGAATTTTTCATATACCTCTCTGTTAGGTTTACCCATTTTTTCTAGTACTTTTGGAGATATATGTTCAGGGGCTACTTTTAATTGCCCACTTATATGATGCTGGCATAGTTCTTTGAAAAATTCATCATTTTTGTCATGTATTAAATAATCATATCTTATTCCAGAACGAATAAATACCTTTTTTACATTTGGCAATTGTCTAAGTTTTCTTAAAAGACTTAAGTAATCTTGGTGATCTATCTTTAATTGAGTACATGGATTTGGGAAGAGACATTGCTTGTTTTTACATACACCATATTTTATCTGTTTATCACAGGCTCTGTGTCTAAAGTTTGCTGTAGGTCCGCCTACATCATGTATATAACCCTTAAAGTCTGGCTCCCAAACAATCTTTTCTGCTTCTGTCAGTATAGATATATGGCTTCTAGCTTGTACTACCCTTCCCTGGTGAAATGTTAATGCACAAAAACTACAGCTGCCAAAACAGCCTCTATTACTTATAATGCTAAACTTAACTTCTTCTATGGCAGGAACTCCGCCAGCCTCCTCATATATTGGATGGTAGGTTCGCATATACTGTAGGGAATATGTTTTATCTAGTTCAGACTGCTCTAAGGGCTTGGCAGGTGGATTTTGTACTACATATACATCTTTATATGGCTCTATTAAGGTCTTACCCCATACAGAGTCCATATTATTATGTTGAGTTATAAAGCTCTTGGCATACTTCTCTTTTGATTGGATTATTTCATCATATGAAGGTAACATTATACTATCCTGTATATGCTCTATGGTCTTTGTCTTATATACAGTCCCCTTTATAAAATTAAGATAATGAATATCTATACCATTATCTAATCCATAAGCTATATCGATTATTTGTTTCTCTCCCATACCATAAACTAATAAATCTGCTTTTGAATCTAATAGTATGGAACGTCTAACTTTATCATCCCAATAATCGTAGTGAGCTAATCTTCTAAGGCTAGCCTCTATTCCCCCTAGTATAATAGGCACATCACTATAGGCTTCCTTTGCCCTATTACCATAAACTATAGTTGCTCTATCTGGACGAAGTCCCATCTTTCCTCCAGGTGAGTATGCATCATTTTTCCTTTTCTTTTTTGCAACTGTGTAATGATTAACCATTGAGTCAATATTACCGCCAGTTATTAAAAATGCAAGCCTAGGCTTCCCTAGCTTTTTGAAATCTTTAGTGTTTTGCCAGGAAGGCTGGGATATAATACCTACTTTAAAGCCTTCACTCTCAAGCATCCTTCCAATTATAGCTGCTCCAAAGGAAGGATGGTCCACATATGCATCTCCCGTAATTAGTATAAAGTCCAGCTGTTCCCAGCCTCTTTCCTTCATGTCCTGCTTATCTATAGGTAAAAACTGAAACATCTAATCATTCCTTTTTAATTAATTCTCCTTCTAAGTGGAGTTTTAGCTTATGAGCCTTTTTTATACAATATTTTACCCATTGTGGGATTTCTTCATCCTTTAATATATCTTCTGTTGTCATCCAATATATTTCTGCCACCTCATTAGGTGATGCGCAGTAAGGCTCTCCATTTTCAAGGCTACAAAGAAATATTACATCTACAACAGGTCCCCATTTTTTAGATATAAATCCTATGCTGTCAACATATTTCATATCTTCACTAAGCTCAATACCTACTTCTTCCATAACTTCTCTTCTCAATGTATTTTCAAGAATACTATATTCTTCTCCTTCATTCTCCACCTTGCCACCTACCATGGCAATTATTCCAGGTGCATATTCTTCTTTTTCACTTCTTTTTATCATAAGCCATTTATGGTCTCTATATATGGCACCTACAACATTTATTACATTTCTTATAGTATCCATGCCTGTCCCCCTAAAGTAAATTTTCCGACTAGGTTCTACTGTTATTTTATATATTATCATTTTTAGAGATTCAATGCTAGAGAAACCATGGTTTTAGTATTCCTTATTAAGAAACTTTTCTAATGCTTTAAATACAAAACTGATTACTAAATATCATTAAAAAAAGCTTCCAATGAAGCATTAAGAGGTAGCTTTTTTTGAAACTCATTTACGGAAAGTTCTAAAAATAAAAAAGGCAAAAGTAGAACTTCCCTATTCGTTATAAAAAAGGAACTAGAGATGATGTTCTTCTTGTTCCTTTTTTAATAATCTATTTTATTACCTCAAGTTTTTTCTTAATACTAAATACTATTTTTTCAGTTTTAGGATTTTTTATCCTACAATTCTCTAATATCCTTATTATAAGCCATAATACCTGTTAATCCTAAAAGAATTAACCCTGAAGCCACAGGTAAAATCCATACAGGAATCATATCTATCAATATTCCTGAAAGTATCATTCCAATTGGTGTACAGGACATTGCAAAGGTAGTTAATAGTCCGAAAACTCTCCCTCTTATATTGTCAGGTATTATCCTCTGCATAGTTACTTCAATAGGTATATTGATGATAACAATAGCTACAGAAATAATAAATCCAATTATCATATATGCAATAAAATAAGCAGTTTTTGTGAAAACCATTAGCTTAGGTACTATAGAAATTCCTAATAAAATAACCCCTGTATTCATTACCATTAAACCATAAATTATTTTCTTATAATTCTTTTCACTCTGTGGTAATATAGATAATGCAACTGCACCTATAAGCATACCCAATGGAAATACCGCTTCTAAAAATCCAAACTGTGTCTCCGACATTTTAATTATTTCGTTCACTATATAAGGAAAAGGTACTGTCATTCCCAATGTTATGAATAAGTTTAGGAATATCGCTGACATAACTAGCATAAACATTGACCTTACAGATTTTAAGTATTCAAATCCTTCAATAAAATCACCTAGGAAATTCTTAATAACCAAATTCAATTTAGTCTCTTTATTTTCAACCTTTTTTGATTCCTCTTTTAAATCAGATTTATTAAGATTAAAATCAATAAACATTTCACTGATGCCTGAAAGTACAAAAGATATTCCATTTACAACAAGAAATAGCTTAATATCAACAAAAGCATAAACAAGTCCTCCTAAAAATGGCCCTGCTATAGAGGTTATAGAATTAATAGCCTGATTTAGAGAATTAGTTCTCATTAAATTTTTTTCATCTACTATATTAGGAACAGATGCCTGAAATGGAACATTGAAGAATGTATTGCATGTAGCTAATAAAAAGCTTGCAGCGTAAATGTATGTTAATCTTAGGTCATCTATTATTGCTAAACCAGATAATAGCAAAACAACAACTCCACTTAAAATATCCATTAGTACAACCATTCGTTTTCTGTCAATCTTATCACTCATTACCCCTGCTATAGGTCCAAATATTACTCCTGGAAGTGTTCCAAATACTAATGATAATGCAAATGTAGTTCCTGAACCAGTAGTTTTTAATACATAAAGGCTTATTGCAAAACTGTAAATCCGTGTGCCAAATAAAGACACAAGTCTTCCTAAAAGCAATAATACTATATTAGATGTGACTTTAGAGCTGTTAATTGCTAAATCCTGAGTTCTATTTTCCATTAACTTTCCCCCTTATTAATTTTACTAATGTACATAATATATTATGTATTTTATGGAAAAGATTAATAACAATAAATGATAATTTTCATATTTCGAAAACAGTAAGTTGTGTATTGTTCTGCCTAATTTTTACCATTATCTTATTTATAGTTATACCATTTATAGACTATAAAAGCTATAAAGAAAAAACTATGAGTTAAAGCAAAAAATTTAAACAAATACCATTATAAAATCTTGTTAATTCCATATCTTTATTTTCTATTTAAAATCCACCTTCACAGGTGGATTTTAACTTTACCTATTTTCTTTTTCCCAATCTACTTCAGGTAGTTCAATTTTAACATCGTTTGTCTTGGATTTAAATGTATTTACCCAAAATGGTTGAGCTGGCAACTGTTTAGATGGCTCTCCAAACTCAAAATATTCATAGCCGTCTCCTTTTATAGTCTTAAGTCCATGAAGTTCATACCACTCTTCATCAGTTAATCGTTTGTCACTAACAAATTCATAATAGGAATATACTCCTCCTCTTGTTAGATATAGCTTACCCTCAACAGGTACAACTACGTAGATTTCATCAAAATATCCCGTTCCCATACTTAGGTAATGATTGCCAGGTAGTGTTGCTACATCTGATACAAGCATTTCACTTTTTTCTATTGGATAAGTTCCATTAAGCAACTCGTCTTTAGACGCACTTCCAAAGATATAGTCATTTAATGTTGCTTCAATTATACCTCCTACCCATAATAAGCTGTTTTTTTCCTCATCTGTGAGAGGTTCATTATTAAGCTCTTTCAATGAAACTGTTCTTAAGAGCTGCAATAATTCAATATTCCTTTCACTGCCTTCTTTGAAAGCATCATTTAGCAATCCCCTTGACTTTAAATTTTGTGTAGTATAATCCATTAACCAAAGCAGTGTATCATATAATTCAATATTTGGCTCGACATAGTGCTGGTCCCAAATTGGCATTGCCCCACCACATTCTGCTACTGGCTGTTTTCCATATAAAACTGTATCATGCTTTAATTCTGCATAGCTGGATAGTGCAGCATTTAAGGATTTACCCTTCCAAGCATCATTAGTCATAAAAATAGGCATTCCAGAATTCTTATCAAATTCGGTTAATTGCTTTTTAATTGACCAAAGCCATCCATTATATAGATTACTTTGCCATAGTTCATCTTTATAGCTTGCTACCTCTGCCTTTAATACATTGTATTTTTCTTCATATAAAGGCCATGCTTTTTGAGGTTCATAGACTTTAAATAGCAGCTCTTCCCCATGCTTACTTCCCAATACTCCCATTACATCTAGTCCATTTGGGACAGGCCTTTTCTGTGGTTCCATTAGTTCCTGCATTATATACCCATCTAAAATATATCTTTGACCCATGAACTTAAAGCTTTTAGTTGGGGATTTTTCTGCAAACTTCCCTATTATTTGTGCTGCTCTTAAATCCTTCACCCCTTGGTGGAGCTTATCATAATAGGATTTGTCAATAAATTTATTAACATTTACATCTTTACCAAATACAGAAATTATCATATCCTTCATATCTAAAATATTTATGTCATCTGATTGACCTACATAAAAGCCTGTAGGCTCATAAATATTATTCCATGCTTTAACATCATTAGTTCCATTATAGTCCATAAAAGCTGTATAAGTTAACAAAAGTGCCTTTAATGTATTTTCATAATATAATTCATCTGTCTTCAAGTCCATTAACTCAATAGGAATAAATCCATACCACATCATGGTCTTAAAGAAGTTTTCAAGTGTCTCATTTTTCGTATAATGACCTCTTACTGTAAATTGTGAATAATCAAGTACATTTTCAAATAAAAATGAGTCTTCTTGCCCTGATGCATTTTGGATAAGACTATATTCCTTCTTTGCCAAATCTAAAATATCATTGTCTACAACAATATTTATATTTGCATCCCCAGATACAAGCATTTTAGCAACTAGAAAATATGCTATATTTTTTTCCTGTATATCTTTCAGTTCATTATCCTCTATTTGTTCTAGCAAGGAAATAGATTTGTTTAGCATCCTATCTGTTAATGATTCTAAATCCTTAGACAAGTATTCTGTTTCAACATTAAGAAGTGATTTTTCATAAAACTGATGGTATAGATGCAATACTGTGTCTGCTGTAACAAAATTAGGTATATCTGAATATTCATTTTCTTCATATATATAGTTTATTTTTGTTCTGCTACTAGGCAGCACAACAAATCCATTTTTAGAAAGCATTTTCTTCTGCTCATCAGTAAATCCAGAGAATCGATGTATGTTTTCAATATTAGAAAGGTCCTCCTTAATAGTATAAGGCTTGACCTTAGCTTTATAATCTGTGGATTTATAGGGTATCTGAATATTTTTAATTTCCTCTGGTACTGTCCAATTCAAACTAGGTTTGTTGATGTCTACAATGTCTTCTTGTTTATTAGCAAGTTCATCATCTGTATTAGTAATATTATTGGCCCTACTACAACCAAAAAAAATGCTGTTTAATATGATTATTAAAATTAAAAGCTTACTTAGTCGTTTCATACCATTCCCTCCCATTTTAATCAACTTCTATAATCTGTCCCCCGTTTACCATTACCTTTACAGAAGTTTTTTTATTTTGATTTTTATATACTAGCTCTAGCAAATTGTAATCTAGGTATTTTACTTCTTCTATACTTTCATAGAATTTACTTTCGGCTAAAAGTTGAAAGCCAAAGTCCATCCAATAATAAACTAATAATCGCTCCTTCCCCTCTTCATTTTTATCTAAAACTACTAGCTCATCTCCTTTTATGTCTAGGAAATCTATTATGTAAAAGTCTTTTAAATAATAG
>CAZUFW010000016.1:30030-46133 GCA_964619895.1 uncultured Clostridia bacterium
GCCTAACCTTGTTCCAGTCCATTTTTTATAGAGTTTTTCTCCATCCCAGTTGAATACAAAAAGTCTATTACTTATCTCTTTATCAAAATGGGTTGATTTGTTCACTCCTATAATTACTTGAGGTCCATCAGCGTAATCTATACTCCCTATTCTAATCTTCCAGGGGGCAATCACAGTAAAATCATATTCAGCTGCCTTCTCCCACTTATCCACTTTTGAAGATGCCGTAGATTTATAAATATAAATATCTCTTTTACAATCACCCGTACTTCTATCTTCTACAATCGCAAAAAGCCATTGTTGGTTAAATGCATAATCTATTATTCTTTGATTTGGATTTAATTCTATATTGCATTGTACATCTTCCTGATTAAATCTTATAAAAATTATGCCAAAAAGTATAACTATTAGAGCTGTAAATATAATTATTGTCAGTTTTTTATTTAAATACAAGGAATTTACACTCCTTTATATATTTTTTAGTAAAAAAATAACTTACTATGGTATTTTTACCCTATTAAAAGTATAGACGTTTTATATGGTTTATTGTTCCATTTGTTTGAAGATTATTGTTAAAAGAATATAAGCGTTTAAAATATAATTAGCATGAATAAAAAACCACTGAATAAACATTGTAATCCAGTGGTTTTTTTCTTTGATCTCTTTAGTTAAAAAGTTTAAGTAATATCTCTAACTTTAATCTATTCATAGGGTCTTCTAAATCAAATTTAATTAAATCATTTATTTCATTTATTCTTTTCCTTGCAGTATTAATGTGAATATAAAGCTGTTTTGCTGTTAGACTAAAGTTCATTTTGTTCTCTAGATAAACTTTTAATGTTGTAACATGTTCCTTGTATTCCTCAGAATTTAGAAGGATACTTATGTCTTTTAACATTATGTTTAATTCATCTTCTTTAATATCCAACCATGCAAAAACTCCTAATTCTGAATAAGTTATATAGTCCTTGTCAAGAAATAAAAGTCTTCCAATATTTATAGCCTGTTCACATCTTAAATAATTTCTTTTTATTTCATATATTGAATCTCCAATATCAGAACAACCAAAGACCAGTTTAATATCATTAATCTTTCCTTCCAGCCTTTTTACTAGATTCTCAGCAATATCTTTGATTAATCCCAGAGTATGTTTTTCTGTAATTCTATCATCAATTGAAAATAATAGTAGACAGCTATTTTCATCAACAAGTGATATTCTAGTATCTATTTTACTAATGTTGTTGATGGCATTTTTCAACTCATCCTTGTAATTTGAAATACTAATAGAGGAATTCGTTTGCCTCATCGTCAGTAAAAAATATTTACCATTTATGTCTATTCCTAGTTCGTGTGCTCTCTTTGCTATATCTTCTGTATTAGTCAAATTGCCGCTAATAGTATCTCGAATAAATTTATTAAACCCAACATCTCCGATTTTTTGTGCTACAAGCATTTGTTCATATAAACCTTGTAGTAGTAAAAAACCAATTCTAATAGCAAATTGATCGAAATAATCAATTAACCCTGTTGCTTCAACTACAACGAAATAAGCATTTATCTTATCTTCAACTTTAATAGGTATGGTAATCCAGCTATAGGGTCTTTCATATTTGTCATCAAAAAATCTATATCTAATCATTTTTAAGTTCTCACAGAGTATTTCTTGTGTACAATCAAAAGATGGTTTCCAAAAGTCTTCTACTTTTAAATCTTTAGTTAGCTTTCCAAATGCAGGTGAACTATAATATACTTTTTCACCTGAAAAATCATATAACATAGCAGGAAATTTCATTTCTCTTTCTATTTGAGAAAGTATTTTTTTGATTTTTCTTACCCTATATGATAAATCTGAAAAATTCCTTGGATTTATACTGCCTATTTTAAATCTTCTGATGTTCTTATTCATAACAAGAACATTTAGTTGGTTCATTATGTCCATCCAAGAAGGACCCAGTGGTATATTTATTAAAGGAATATTTTGTTTATTAAAAGACTCAATAATATGTTCTGGTATAGCTTTCAGGTATCTATCTACCTTTATTCCCATGCCAGATATTTGTTTAAATCTGTCCATCTCAATATATTTTTCAAACAGTCCAGGATTTTGTTGAAATACATATCCTGATGTTATAACTAACTCTTTACCCTCAGTCCAATTAAATCCATCTGGGGCATCAAGTATTGCTATCCCTTGTATTTGGTTATCTAATCCCCTGTGACCTGCTAGTACTTTACAGTCTTTGAAAAGCTCAGATTCTAATATTTCTCTGATACTTATACCCATAGACTCACCTTCTTTAGTTTACTATATTTAGTATATCACAAAGGCTTCATAGAAAAAAAGTATTAAGCCATATCTATTGGCTTAATACTTTTTTCTTTACTTTAATGGACTTATATACTTTCTTTTTTCTGTTCTTTTGTTAAACTCTGACTTTGCTTCTTCAACTAAATTAGAATCGTTTAGCAAGTCATACATCATTCCAGCAAAAATCTTGGCTGCATACATCATACCTTTCATACCCATTGACGAGCCTGATGAAGATGTTGCTTGCCAGGAATGGGCTGGTACTCCTAGTGGCCATGTAGCTGTTAAGAATAAGTTCATTGGCATTATCCATGATACATCACCACTGTCTGAAGAACCTGTTGATACTACTGTCTTTGCTTTCTCCTTACGAAGTACTCCTTGATGTATATATATTTTTTCATTATTATCTATTGAAATGAATTTTTTAATTTCAGCTTCTACCACATTAGGATCCAAGGTTTCTTGTATAGCCTTTGCAAATTCAAATTCATCTTCAGTATAATTAGGAGCGCCAATTTCCATCATATTTTTATGAGTCATATCAAATAAGACTTTATTAGGCAGCAGTTCATAACATCCGCCAAGCAACTTATATTCAACGGTTGTCTCTGTCATCATAGCTGCACCTTTAGCAATTTTTAATAATCTCTCTGTTATTTCTTCAACATCTTTTCTATGAGGTGCTCTTACAAAATACCATGACTCTGCTTCCTTTGGAACGATATTTGGTGCACCACCTGCATTTGTTATAGTGTAATGAATACGCGCTCCATCGATAACATGTTCTCTTAAATAATTTGCACCTACATTCATCAATTCTACAGCATCTAAAGCTGATCTACCTGATTCTGGTGACTGAGCTGCATGCGCTGATACTCCATGGAATTTGAACTTAATAGAATTATTTGATGTAAAAGCTTTTTCTAAAGCTGTATTTATATTCATTGGATGCCAACTAAGAGCTACATCGCATCCTTCAAATGCCCCTGCCTTAATCATCTTTACTTTCCCCACTAGAGTTTCTTCCTCTGGACAACCATAGAATCTTATAGTTCCACTTGTTTTAGTTTCATCTATATATTTTTTAATCGCAAGTACAGAACCTAATGCTGCACTCCCCAATAGGTTGTGCCCACAGCCATGTCCTGGTCCATTTGGTTTTAATGGATTAAATTTTGTACCTACAGTTTGAGACAATCCTGGTAATGCATCGTATTCACCTAAAACCGCTATGACTGGTGAACCACTACCATATTCCGCTATAAATGCATTTTCTAGCCCATCAATCTCCTTTATTTCAAATCCATAAGATTTTAATTTAGCTCTAAATAAATTAGCTGATTCTCTTTCATACTCTGAAATCTCAGGATTATTCCATAATTCTAAACTTAATTCCTTTATTTCTTCATTTACATCATCCAAATATTTAATAATATCTGATTTATTCAATTTAAGCCCTCCTTTATATTGCTTTCTTCTTATATAAAGTTGTTGCTATTGCTATAGTGCCAAATACTGCTCCTAATGTAACTATATAAGTCGGCCTTCCTTACCTGTCTCATAAGATTTTTTAGCAAAAATAATTGCTTGGAATAATACTAATGCTACTGCTAGTCCTGCTGCTACCCACATAGGTAAGCTATTGGCAATTTGCATGTAATCCATATTTATTCCTCCTTAGTTCTATTGTTTATTCAATGCTATCACACCTAATTATGTGAACCAACGCAAAAACTTTTCTTTTTTTATCGAAATTTTGAAAACATTTTCACACTAGTTTTATAAAGAGAAAAAGACGAGAATTATATTTGGATTATTGGTATTTTCTATAATTCAATAAATCATTATAGAAATAATCTATTTTGAAATTCCTTGTTTATTCTATAACATATTAGGTAGTTATAATAATTTATGATGAACTAGGGGTGAATTCATTGAGTAAAAATAATGAAGAATTAATAAAGGAAGCTAAAGAGCTTGCTGAAAAATATTATAGTGAGGGTAAATACTTATGTTCCGAGGCTATACTTGCATCAGTAAATAAGGTTCTTGAATGTGGTATGCCTGAAGAATATGTGAGATTAACTTCTGGTTTTCCTGTTGGTATGGGAGGTGCAGGCTGTAGCTGTGGCGCTTTAACTGGAGGTCAAACTGCATTAGGCTTAGTATATGGAAGAACTAAGCCAGGTGGAAATAATAAAAAAATCATGAAGCTTTCTCAAGAATTACATAATAAATTCAAAGAAAAATATAAAAGCACTTGCTGTAGGGTTCTTGTAAAGGACTATAAATTCGGTTCAAAGGAACATATTGAAAGGTGTACAAGAGTAACTGGTGATGTATGTCAAATGGTTATGGAGTTAATATTAGAAAATCAGAGTATTCTTTCTAAAGTGTTTAAATAATATGATTTAAGGACAAATAAACAATAAAAGCACTACCTAGTATTTCCTTCTAGAATAGTGCTTTTATTTATATTCTGATTATAAGACGTTTTGTTTGCCGTAATTCATGATACTCCAATTAGAAAACCCTTTTAGTATAATAAAAATCAAAGGGACAGATACATTGATTTAGTCAGTATACCTGTCCAATTCTCTTGACTTTATTGTCCCATAAAATATTTAAGATATGGAGAATTTATAGGTATCATTAGTACTGTTTCTTTATCTATTGAAGTCTTATAAGAATTTAAAGTTGTATATAACTTAAAGAATTCTACATCTTGTCCATATGAATCATTGTAAATCTTAGCTGCTTCCTTTTCTCCCTCTGCAACTATTTGTTTAGCACTAGAGTTAGTTTTAGCAATTAATTCAGCTACTTCTCTATCTGCATTTGCCATAATCTTAGTCTTCTCAGCATCTCCCTGTGATAGATATTCTTGAGCTTTACTTGCTCTCTCAGAGATCATCCTCTTATATACAGACTGCTCATTACTTTGTGGCAAGTCTATTCTTTTCATTTGAATATCTACTATTTCTATACCATTTAAATTGCTTTTTAGTATATTATTGATATTATTTTGAACTATTAAGTCTACGCTGCCTCTATTATTGTCGGCAGGATTAATGATCTCACCATATTCTAGCTTGCCAAGCTCGTTTCTGACAGATGAATACATGATGTCACTTAATCTAGCTTCTGCAGCATCTATTGTCTTTAAGGTTTCTAGCATCTGAACGGGATCTGTTATTCTCCATAATGTGTAATAGTCAACGAGTATCCTTTTTTTATCAAAGGTGTTTATTTCCGTAGCAGGTACATCATAGAAAAGCACATGCTTTGGTAATTTTGATACTGATTGAATAAATGGTGCCTTTATCTTAAGTCCTTCTTCATCTATTACTTTTACTATTTTCCCAAATTGTTTTATTACTCCATATTCGTTTGGTTTTATTATAAACGTATTACTTATTAAAATGACAGCAATAATCAAGATAGGTATATAAATGAAAAATGTTTTTTTAATTATTGATTTATTCTTTACACTTTCCAATTAATTCGCCCCCTTTTTTATTATGTCTTCTATAGGTAAGTATTTTACTGTATTACCACTATCGTCTACAATTATGACTCTTGCATCTTTGAAAGCTAACTCCAATGCCTGTATAATTAATCGATGCCTTGTAATACTAGGATTATTTTTGTATTCAGAATAAATAGCATTAAATTGTGCTACATCTCCTTTGGCTTTTTCAACTATACTAATCTTTTCTCCCTCTGCTTTACTAAGTATAGCTGATTGCTCACCTTTTACTTGATTTATTTTTTCATTTCTATATTTATTTGCTTCGTTTATTTTTGTTATTCTTTCTTCTCTAGCATCTGTTACAGATTTAAATGCAGCATCTACCTCTGATGTTGGTAAATCCACATCTTGAAGGTTTACGTTTATTATTGATATACCTAAATTATAATGATTAGTTAACTCAATTAGATTTTGTCGTATATCATTTATAATCTTAGTTCTACCATCTGTTAGAGCATCATCTACTGTAGAGCTTCCTATTACAGTCCTTAAGGATGAAGATGTAGCATTATATAATATAGTCTCTGGGTCACTGGTATTATATAAGAATGCAATAGGGTCAACAATTTTCCATTGAACTTCTAGGTCAGCTAATATGATGTTTTCATCTCCAGTTATCATCTTAGATTCTGATTCGCTTATTTGTAATTCTTCTCCTCTTTCCTTATATCCTAAAGTTAATGAGAAGGTTTCTTTTGATAACTTATGTACGCTTTGTATGGGAAAAGGTAATTTAAACTTAAGTCCAGAGCCAACTATATCTTGGCTAGGTTTACCAAAGGTTGTGAGTACAGCAAATTCTGTCTGGTCAACAGTATAGATACAGGAAGCTAAGAAAGCTATAGCTATGATACCAATACCCACTACCCATATGATTTTAGAATTTACCTTTGGATAAAATTTCTTGTTTTCATTAGGATTCATTTCAATAATATTATCATCATGTTTTCTTTTATTTCTCTGCTTCTTTACTTGTTCAAAGGCAAAATAAGCTGCTACTGCAACAATAACAATTAAAAATGGCATACAATCCCTCCTTTATAGTTATTCTAATTATATACCCTAGTTGTGATTTTGTTAACAAATATCTCCAAAATAAGTTGCATCTATTATTTTAAAAAGCCAAGGGAACTTTTGTCCTCTTGGCTTCTATAAATTATTTTATTATTCAGTTGTCTCTTTTCCATCAGTTAGTCTTTTAATATAACCAAAATTATCCGCATACTCTATCTCAACATATCCAGCAGGCGGACATTGAAAATGCCACATCTTATCTAGACCCAAATCAAGAAGATAAGTAATCATAGTCTGGATAATACCTCCATGGGTTACTATTATTGAGTCCTTATCTTTTTCAATAAGTTTGTCTATAAAATCTTTTATTCTATTATATACATCTAGTAGATTTTCTCCCTCTGGTATTCTATAGTTAACATAGTCTTCTATCCAAGATTTCCACTCTCCAGCATAATTTTCTTGGATATGCTTTCTTTCTTTACCATCAAATATTCCAAAATTCATCTCTCTTAAATTGTCAACTATCTGTATTTCTTTATTTATTGATGCTGATACGGCTTTAGCAGTAGTTAATGCTCTGTTTAAAGGACTAGAATATATTATCTCTATATTTTCGTATCTTTTCAATGCTTCAGCAGTAGCTTGTATATCTTTACTGCCTTTTTCAGTAAGAGGGAAATCTGTCCATCCGCTGTATATGCCACCTATATTAGCTTTTGTTTCTCCGTGTCTGACTAATATTAATTTCATAAAATCACCTCCTACTATCTGTATCATCAATTATAACCTGAAAAATATTTTATTCAAGTTATTAAGCAGTAGTTTTTTTAGGAATAAAATATGGACAATTATTAATCTTATCTTCATATATATCTGCATCTATTTTGAAAACATCTTTCAATAAGCTTTTCTCTATTATTTTATCTGGTGTTCCTGACTCACATAATCTTCCATCTTTAATTACTAAAATTGTATCTGAGTATCTTGCTGCTTGATTTAAATCATGCAAAACCATAACTACAGTCAAACCTAAAGTCTTGTTTAATTCTTTTACAAGTTCTAAAACCTCTACTTGATAAGATATGTCAAGAAATGTTGTAGGCTCGTCAAGTAAGAGTATTTTAGGCTTTTGGGCTAATGACATGGCTATCCACGCTCTCTGTCTCTCACCTCCAGAAAGTGTCGCAACAAATCTCTTTCTTAAGGGACTTAGACCTGTCTTTTCTAATGCCCAGTCTATTATCTCCATATCTTCTTTTCTTAGCCTTTTTCCAAATTTCAAATGGGGGTATCTGCCATAAGATACTAGTTCTTCTATAGAAATATCTGAGGATACATTCTTTACTTGTGGAAGAATAGCTAGTTTTTGTGCAATTACCTTAGTGTTTATATCTTTTATATTTATTTCATTTAGATATATTTTACCTCCTGCTGGCTTTAAACATCTACTAATGGCTTTAAGTAAGGTGGATTTTCCAGAGCCATTAGGACCTATAATAGTAGCTATCTGTCCAGAATTTATCTTAAAACTAACGTCTTTAACCACTTTTTTTTCACCATAGTTTACACTTAGGTTTTTAATCTTTAAATTCATACTTAATATTCTCCCTTTCTTCTGAGTAGATATAAGAAAAACGGAGCTCCTAATGCTGACATTATAATTCCCACTGGTATTTCCGTCGGAGCAAATAAAAGTCTTGCGATAGTATCACACAGCATCACTATACTAGAGCCTGTAAAAATACATGCTGGCAGTAGATATCTATAATCGGAGCCTATAAATAATCTAGTCATATGCGGCACTATGAGTCCTACAAATCCTAGAAGACCTACAACACTTACTGCACTGCCTGCTAATAATGATGATATTATAATAAAAATAAATCTAGTCTTCTCTACATTTACTCCAAGACCTATTGCTACTTCGTCTCCTAGCATTAATATATTTAGTTTGTTTGGTATCAGTAAAAGTAAGATTATCCCTACTGTTGCATATGGAAATATAGTATTTACATGTCTCCAGTTAGTTGCAGAAAGGCCTCCTACCATAAATCCAATAACTCCAGCTACCTTATTTGGGAAAAAAGTCATTATTGCATTCGTTCCTGCCCCCAATAGTGAAGAAACCGCCACACCTGCAAGTATTAAACGAGTAGGAACTACGCCTTCCTTCCAAACCAAAAAATATATGAATAATGTAGCTAATAGTGCTCCAGCAAATGCTCCTGCAGGTGCTAAATAATAAAAATCTGGAAAAAGTATTAGAATAATTAATGTCATGAGCCCTGCACCAGATGAAACTCCAATTATATTAGGCCCTGCTAAGGGATTCCTCATAACTCCCTGTAATATGGCTCCAGATAAAGCTAAGCATGTACCAACAAATGCAGCTACTATGGTTCTAGGCAATCTAACATTCCATATTATTTGATAATTTACTGTGGATTTATCAAATAATATGGAATTTATTATTTCTTTAGGTGATATATTTACAGCTCCGTTTCCTATACTTATAAAAAAGCTAATTACGAAAATGCATATAAAAATAGATAGAATGAACTTTTTTTTGATACCTTCGTTCTTTGTATCACCGCTGGTCATGTTTTTCAATTCCCCTTAGTATTAACATTTTAACCAAAGGCTGTACAGTCTTTGTTAATGTAAAATACTATACAGCCATATTATATATATTAATTAATTAATTAAATATTTCTGGATAAAGTATTTTTGCTAATCCTTCATAAGCCTCTGCATATCTTGCATTTGGTTTATATAGATACAAGTCTTTTGGGAGAACTATATATCTTCCTTCTTTTACAGCAGTAAGCGATGCCCATGCTGGATTATCTTCTACATCTTGTTTTAGCCTTTCCATTATTTTTTCTTTGTCACTTCCCATAGTTTGTACGAATATAAAGTCAGGGTTCTCTTGTAGTATTTTTTCCATACTAAAAGTCTTAGCATTTGCTGGATCAGTTTCTGCATCAGATATATTTACGGTATTAAGGTCTTTAAGCATTTCTCCTACCATTGATTCAGAGTTTCTTACTGTAATGTTCTTTGCTGTGGCGAATACTATTAAAATCTTATGGTTTTTATCTTTAGGTGCTTTTTCTATTATTTCATCTACACCCTTTTTAACTTCATTAATATGCTTTTCATATAAATCTTCTCTCTCTGTTATTCCAGTGAAAAGTCTCACTGTCCTATAGTAGTCTTCTAAATAATCATTTGTTAATGATATAACTTGAATATTATTTTGCTCTAGCACTGGTATCATTTCTGTTTGAGCCTTAAATCCATTAGTTACAATAACTAAATCTGGTTCTAGTGCTAATACTTTTTCAAGGCTTGGAGCACCAGCAGTACCTACAGCTTCAGCTGACATAGCTTTTTCAACAGGCTTTTCTTCTGATTCTTCTACTCTCCCAATAACTTCTCCACCACAGCTATCCCAAATATCTAAATAAGAATTGTATAAGCAAACCACTCTTTTAGGATTCTTCTTTATAGTTACTTCTTCTCCTCTAGCATCTGTAAATACTACATTGTCTTTATTAATAGTAACTCCATACTCGGATTTTGCTTCCATCGATTCCGTGTCTTCATTTTTACTTTCATTAGTATTGCTTGGTGTATTGCTTTCTAATCCTGCGTTTTTACTGCATCCTGTAAAAATTGTACTAGCCATTACGATAATTAATAACAATGATAATAAATTTGATTTTTTCATGATAAATTCCTCCTTATTTACTCTGCTTAGTTATTATTCCTTCTGTGATAAGCAAGATCTTCAAACAAATAAAAACCACAGCTTCTTAAAACTATGGTTTCATCTATGCACAAAAATCTATACATAAAATAACCACTTCCCACCGAAGGCTTATTTATAAAATTTACAGGCAGGTCTCCTGACTTGTGGTACTTCCTACTCTCAAAGCCTTCCCAGAAAATACTTCTCCAGTGGCAAATGATGATTTTGTTCCCACTTACAGTAGCGGGGGCTGTAGCGGATTTACACCGCTTTCCCTATTATTCTCATCAAAGAACCTGTAATTTTTAACTATTTAATTGTGTTACAATTTATATATGATTAATTTGTAATTTTATAAAAATACTAGGAGATTACATTTACAGAACATGGATAACTCTTGCTAATAATCTCTATAACTTCATCTATACTGTTACATAAGTTTGTATATTCTATATTAGGACGTTGTATCAGAACAACATTTACTCCAGCTTCTATTGCTCCTATAACCTTTTCTTTAGTTCCTCCAAGGTCTCCACTATCCTTTGTTACCATATGTTTTATATTATAATTGCGGTATATAGCTTTATTAAGCTCCTTTGTAAAAGGCCCTTGGATTGCTATTATCTGATTTGGAAGCAATCCTAATTCTTCACATTTCTTTATTACAGAATGGGTTGGAAGAACTCTTGCATATAACCTGCTAATGTCAAGAGAAGACGTGAAAATCTGTAGGTTATTGCTGCCAGTAGTTAATAAAATATTTCCATCAGTTTCTTTTAAATATAGTGTTACGCTGTCATAGTCTGGAAGATAATGTACTCTATCATATACATGTCCCTTTCTTTCAAATCTTAGATATTGTATTCCAGTAGATTCACTTGCAGCCATGGCATTTTTTGAAACCTTGTCTGCATATGGATGGGTGGCATCTACTATATATTTTATTTTCTTTTCTACTATGAGCTTTTCTATATCTGAGCGTTCTAATTTCCCAGATATTATTTCTACTGGATTTTTATCAGATTCAACTAACATTCCTCCATACTCTGTCGCTGTAGAAGCTATTACAGGATATCCCCTATTAGATAGCAGATCTATTATTTTTCTACCATCAGAAGTTCCAGACAGAACCAGTATCATAGTTCATAACCCCTAGGTGTTATCATCTTTTCTTTTATTGAGTATGTGTTTGAATTTCCCACAATAACTGTAGTAAACATATCTATTTCATGTTTTAGCATGTCTCCAAGTGTAGTTATAACAATTGATTCTCCAACTCTCTTAGCATTTCTCACTATTCCTACTATTGTATTTTCACTTTTATATTTCAGTAGTATATCTCTAGCTATTTCTATTTGCTGTTGTCTTCCCTTGCTTTTAGGATTATAAAGGCATACTACAAAATCACCTTCTCCTGCGCAATGAAGCCTTTTTTCAATCAACTTCCAATCTGTAAGCAAATCGCTTAAGCTTATGGTAACATAATCATGCATAATAGGTGCACCTAGGGAAGCCGCAGCAGCATTTGCAGCTGTAACTCCGGGTATTACCTCTACTTCTATATGGCTTTCATCTTTAAATGCTACTTCAAGCATTATTCCAGCCATTCCGTAAACACCAGAATCTCCACTGCTAACTAATGATACTGTCTTCCTCATTTTTGCATATTCTAAAGCTTCTACACATCTTTCTATTTCCTTTTTCATTCCGCTAGAAGCCACTTCTTTATCTTCTATCATATCTTTTATTAAATCAATGTAAGTCTTATATCCAACTATTATATCTGATTTCTCTATAGCAGCTCTGGCTTCAAGAGTCATATGCTCCTTACTTCCTGGCCCTAGGCCTACTACATATATCTTTCCTGTTGTATTCATCTATATTTCCTCCCATATAGATAAAGTTATTCCATTATATGAGCGTTTTCTCATCAGAAAATGTCCCTTTAAAGCAGTAAGTACTGCACATGGTTCACAAACTGCACCTACTCCTATTGTTTTTCTCACAAACTCTGAACATTGAAAATCATGTTCTACAGTCTTTATTTCTTTTCTATCAA
This sequence comes from uncultured Clostridia bacterium, assembly GCA_964619895.1. Lineage (GTDB taxonomy): Bacteria > Bacillota > Clostridia > Tissierellales > Proteiniboraceae > Proteiniborus. Next base: position 42,704 of record CAZUFW010000016.1, read on the forward strand.
CTATCTTAACAATGATTTTATAGTGTTCAGCAGCTTCAAATATTCCAGCTTCATTCTGCTTTACATCTACTGTAGCAAAATGCTTTATGCTTCTATGGTCAATACTTAACGAGTTTAATGTTTCTTCTACTGCATTTATTATAGCTTCACTACTAGTCCCTGCTCTACAGCCTATGCCTATTATTATGTTCTTAGGTATTAGCTGAACCTCATATTTATGGCTAATATTCATAATTTTGTTTGTAATAAATATTGTACCTTTTGCTTCTCCTTCTGTTACTATGTTGTCAGGAAGCTTTGTATCAATATTAATATCTGATTTTATACGAACCATCTCATCATTTACTATAAGCGCTGTAACGTTTTTAGCATTGGTCATATTAGATATCTGGCAATTTAATTCTTCAGCTAGTGTGTCCACTGCTATTAGACCCTTTACATCTGATGCAGTAGTTATTACAGGCTGACCTCCTATTTTATCTGCCAATAGCTTAGCAGCTTTATTTGCTCCTCCTAAATGTCCTGATAGTAGACTTATTACAAACTGTCCTCTTTCATCCATGACTAGTATCCCTGGATCTGTTGTCTTATTTATTATGTACTTAGCTATACTTCTAACAACTATTCCAGTCGCCATAATAAAAAGAATAATATCATAGTTATAAAATATGCTTCCTACAAATTCATCAAGCTTTTTATTTATTACTATGGTCTCATCATCAGTCCATTTTTCTAGTGTATATACGTCTACACTCATATCATTTAATAATCTCTTTATCTTCTTTGCCTGCTGGGTTCCCTCTTTAGTTAATGTAACTACTGCCCAGTTCACTTAGCACTCCTATATTCATGGCTAAAATTCTTATCATACAGCTTAGATAGTTCATACTCATCACCTAAAAAGTCTCCAACTAAAATCTGTGCAGTTTTAGTTATTCCCTCCGCCTTCACTTTTTCAGCTATATTGCTAAGATTTCCTATGACTATCTTTTGATCCTCCCAGCTAGCCTTTTGTATTACTGCAACTGGTGTGGCTTCACCATAATGCTCTTTTAATCTATCTGCAACCTGATCTATCATCTGTACTGAAAGGAATATTGCCATTGAAGCTTTATGTGATGCTAAGCTCTCAAGGCTCTCTCTTGCAGGCACCTTAGTTCTTCCTTCTAATCTAGTACATATTATTGTCTGTGAAACATTTGGAAGTGTAAATTCTTTTTTAATAGCTGCAGCTGATGCTACGAAAGAACTAACCCCAGGTATTACTTCGCTGTCTATGCCTAGTTTTTCAAGAGCATCTATTTGCTCTCTTATGGCTCCATATATGCTAGGATCTCCAGTGTGAACTCTTGCCACTTTTTTGCCTTCTTTAATACTTTTATCTATCACTTCTATTACTTCTTCCAATGTCATGGATGCACTATTAAAGACTACACTTCCTTCTTTTCTGCCTTGTAACACCTGTTCATTTACAAGAGAACCAGCATATATGATTACATCAGATTCATCTATTATTTTTTTACCTTTTATAGTTATCAAGTCAGGATCTCCAGGTCCTGCACCTATAAAATATATCTTGTTCATATTAGGCCTCCTTATTTCTTGTCAGCAGATATAATGTATATTTGATTTTGAGACTCCATCATAGTTAAACTGCCTATTGCCTTTCCTTTAGCAATAGATACGCTTGTAACTTCTATATTATCAAACTCGCCTGACTTCATAAGCTCTAATGACTTGTACAAGTTTTCTATTGTAATGGCATTAGCTACTATTCTGCCACCAAGTTTTAAATTATTGGCTACCCAATCAAATATACCTATTATGTTTCCACCAGTTCCTCCTAGTATTACTTTATCAACTTTTCCTATTTGACATAACACTTCTGGGGCTACTCCTTCTATTACATCTATATTATTCACACCAAAAATATTGATATTTTCATTGATAAGCTGTATACCTTCTTTGTTTTTTTCTACTGCATATACTTTTCCTTCATTAGCCACTAAAGCAGCTTCTATAGATATAGACCCTGTCCCCGCTCCTATATCCGCTATTACGTCTGTTTTTCTTAGTCTTAATTTACTTATAGTAATGGCCCTTACTTCTTCTTTAGTCATAGGAACTTTACCACGTTTAAACAAACTATCAGGTATACCTGCCGTAGCATAAGCCCATCTACTCATTGCTAATCACCACCACGCAAATATGGTATTCTTTTTTCTCAGCAAATTGTTCAATGCTTCCTTTAGTTATTCTTTCATTTTCGTATGATAAATTTTCTCCTACATACATGGTCTTTTTACTAATTCCATTTATTAATAGCTCCGAAGCAATCTTATCTGGAGTCCATTTATTATCAGTAAGCAGTCCTACTTTGTCATATTCTTTAACTTTTTCAACAAATTCGTTTTCTCTGCCATGTAAGCTTCCCAAGTAAGCATCTTCCCAGCTTTGCCCTATTCTTGCAAACATGTATTGCATAGAGCTAATACCTGTTATTACATCTAACTCCTCAACTCCAAAATACTTCTTTAAATATCTAAGCATACTATAAAATCCTGTATCCCCTGAAACTACTATAGATATTTTTTTACTTTCTCTATTATCTTTTATGAACTCTATCATCTGAGAAAGATTATTTCCTACTATAAAAATAGATTTATTACTTACATCAATGCTTTCGAGATTTCTCTTTCCTGCGATTACTATATCTGACTGAGCAATAATACTTAGTGCCTTAGGCAATATATAATCAGGATGACCTGGTCCTAGTCCAACTACTGATATTTTGTTCATATCTTGAATTCCTCCAACATTAGTTTGCCATTACTGCACATGCCTAACATTCCATGTTTTAAAGAAAATATTAATGTTCCAAATTTAATCTGATTATAAGCTCTTTCTTCACATTTTTTGCTTATCTTCTGTGCTATGAAATCAAATAACTCGTCCATATTATTGAGTAAGATAAAGTCTATAGCTTCTTCTGTAGTATTGCTCTCCATTATACTCATCACAAGCTGTTGAGATGCTCCAAGCAACGCACAATTTGCAGCAAGAGTTTCAAGTCTGCCATCGGCCACCTTACTATGGGTATTAAATATTCCAGCAGCAACTTTAATAAGCTTTCCTATATGTCCTACAAAGAAAATCTCTTCTATTTCATATTCAACTGCTTTATCTATCATAAAGCCTATATAATTACTAGTCTTAACTAATACTTTTTCATCTAAATCTTGCTTTAGCCCAAAATCCTTCCCATAGTTTCCTGGTGAAAAAATTATTTTTTTTACTCCCTGTTCCTTTAATACAGATAGTTCTAGTTCTAAGGAACTTTTAAGTGCTTCTTCTGACATAGGCTCTACTATTCCTGATGTACCTATTATGGATATCCCTCCTTCAATACCAAGCTTAGGATTGAAGGTTT
>CAZUFW010000017.1:0-15896 GCA_964619895.1 uncultured Clostridia bacterium
GGTTTGGAGGCGGGGAAAAGGTGGAGATAACTTCAAAGCTTTACCTATGCCTATATATGATAGCTCAATTTCGGGGCAAAACTATGGGGTCTAGGAAAAACTGAAAAGACGGAAAGAAACTAAGGAACTCATATATATAAGTACTACTTAAACTCAAAAATATCATAATAATTTGGAGGAAATATGGGAAGAGAAGTAAGATGTCAAGGAGTAATTCTTAAAGATAGACAAGTTCTAGTTATGAGGCAGTATAATTCTCTTAGAAAAGAAGAATATTGGATGCTCCCAGGAGGGGGGCTAGAAAACGATGAAACAGAGGAAGAATGTATAAGACGAGAAATAAAAGAGGAAACCAATATGGATGTAGATATAATAGATATACTATTTGATGATAAGGGAACTGGAATTGATGTTTATAAAAGATATATTACATTTTTGTGTATTCCCAAAGATAAAAGCGTGGGAAAGGTTGGAAACGAAACGGATGATCATAGAAAGATATTAGATCTAGTATGGTGTTTGCTAGATGATGAAAATACATGGAACGAATACATAAAGCGAGAACAATTTTTCCCATCAATGAAGAGCATAAAAGAAAGATTAATATACATAAAGGCAATTTAATATATAAGGAAGTTTATTGCAAATCTGAGATTAAGGTTAGGCCGCCAGAACAATGTATTTGCGCAAGGGTGCACCAGGGCACAATCTTAGAGCGATGTGCACCACATCCCTTCACCGGGAGCGAAGCTCCACTATGGGGTCTGTCTTTCGGGTCTTGTTTGAAAAAAGGTACGTAGAAAAAAGATAATATATTTAAGAAGCCATTTATGGTGTATTTGCAGAAAAATGTGAAGCAAAATTATTTATGTTAGATGGGATGATGTTATGAAAGACTTTTTATTTCGATATGGTGAAATAATTTCAATCATTATATTTTTTGTACCATCAATTTTGTCGGTGCTAATATTATATTTTATCAAACGGAATTGGATATGGCTGTCTATACCAATTACGATAGTGATTGATTTATTAGTTTGGGGGAAAGTGATTTTCGAATCATCACATGGTGCAATTGCACTTGTCTTTTTGATTCCACAGGTTACAGTTGTGGCAATCATTTCTTTCGTGATTCTATATCTTGAAAAACGTAGAAAAAGAGCATAATCCTTAGGTAGCTATATGACGCTTTCTTCTTATTATGTACATTAGCGGATTAAAATGAATTAAGATTGTTTTTATGAGGTAAAAGGAGGACGATTAAATGAGAGAAATTGTAAGAAGTGATGTAAACGAGGAATGGGTGCATTCTGAAATAGTTGAAGCTGGTGATTTTGCTTTCATAAATTATTGTGTTGGTAATATTGGTCAACCTATTGAGAATCAGATTAATGGTGCATTTGACCATTTAGAGAAGAGATTGAAATCCATTGGTTTAACCTTAGAATCGGTCGTAAAGATTGATTGTATGTTCAGAGATATTTGGAATATACCTGTTTTAGAAAAGGTAATAAAAGAAAAATTTAATGGCAAGTATCCTGTTCGGAAATCAATTCAAACAGAATTTGCTCACCTTGGCGGAGAAGGTGGTCTTCAATTCCAACTTGATGCGATAGCATTTAAGGGTTAGCCTTTATGTATAAGTATTGCTTAGCCGTAAGAAGATGATAATTCAGAATCGTTTCATCTGTGCAAGCATGCCTAGGGATATTTCTTTGAAGTACGATTCAACGACATCGTATATGTGAGACCGTTAAGTGACATACACACCTAACATAATAGGTAATAATCTAGGAATTAGGAGGAGAATTATGTTGATTATGTTTGCAACCTTAGACGATAGACAAGATTGGATTAGGCTTTAGAAGATGTTGGAGGAATTTTTCGTGCACCTAATATGGCAAATGATCCTGAATTTCATGAATATATAGATAAAAAGCTAAGTAAATACGAAGCGATAATAGCGAAAGATAGGATGTCGAATGATTATTTGGGAATCATTGGATTTTCAAGGACACATAATAGAATTACATGGTTTGGAGTTTTTGAAAAATACCGTGGAAAAAGTATAGGATCAAAATTACTTAATTGTGCTTTGAATCAGCTTGATTGGAGTAAAGATATAACAGTAGAAACATACCCAGATGAATATGAGCCTGGAATACCCACAAAAAAAATATACAGAAAATATGGGCTTATTGATATTGATAAAACACTATTAGATAAACTAGATAATCCGATTTGGAAGATGGTTATTCCAGCATCAGATAGAAAAAAAGGTGGGAGTTTTCATTATAAAAGAATTACAACTTTGAGATACATGGGAACACATTACCACACCTCCATGTTCATTTATCTCACCGTGTTAGCAATAATAGTGGAGGAAGAACATATTATGATATTTACTTTGCTGTTAATAAGTATGATTGTATACCTAAAATCATGGAGCCAGATAAATGCTCAGAATTAAGGTGGTTCAGAATAAGTGAACTTCCGAATGAAATTATTGATATTAGAAAAGTAGTTCTTGATAATTATAGAAGTACCATCCAATATAATGAAGTAATTGAAATGTAAAGCTATGAAAGATATAAATATCTCACTATTCATAAAAACAGAATTTATATAATAGAGAGATGACAAAGTGGATAAAAGCAAAAAAATAGTAGCAATTATAGTATGTGTATTTATGATTGTGAGTATCTGAACAATGCTTGTTATGGAATTACAGCAGAAGCAAGAGAAACAAATAATCTTGAGCTGGTCAAGCTAATAGTGCTTGGAATTTATATTTAATATCAAGTATATTGGTTAGTTCTAGTATTCTACTATTAGGATTATTACAAGTGTTTTTTTTATTGTATTTATTGTTTCTATTATATCATATATATTGATGTTAAGATTAGCGAATACTGCATCTAATAAATTAGAATAGGAAATGTATTGTCAATAATCTTCATTTCATATCACCTAAACAAAGTATTTTCAACATTCACCAATATTATGTGCCAGGATTCAGAGAACTGATGAACATCGTGAACATAAGTACGTTATATGAAATGGTGATGCAGGGATTATTTTTGGGACTTGTTTTATAAAAAGCCAAGTACTAACAATTATAAAATTTCATGAAGTATATATTAAGTGAGGTGATAGTGTGGAAAATAGCAAATTTATTAATAAATCTATAATACCTATTTTAGCTAATATAATTAAAACTGAATACGACCATAACATAAGCGAACTAAATATTAATGTTATTGAAGGTGGGTATCAAAATTTAATATATTCTTACATTTATAAAGAAAAAGCTTATATTATTCGAGTTTCAAATTCTAAAGTAAGAAAAAAAGAAATGATAGAATGCGAATTGGAATGGATACAGTATTTATACAATAACAATATTAGTGTTTCAACTCCAATTTTATCAAATTGCGGAAACTACATAAAGGAAATCAAGTTAAATAATTTTTTTGGGTTTATTGTAATTTTCAATAAAGCTAAAGGAGATAAGCTAAATTATCAAAAATATCTTAAAGATACTTTTATATTTGAGCAAATGGGTAAAGTAATGGGCAAAATCCATAGAACAACAAAAAAATTTATTCCTAAAAAAGTTAAAAGAAATGATTGGATAAACAATAGCTATATTAAAGAAATTGAAAATATTGTGCCTAATAATGAAATGGATATCATTAGTGTAAAAAAAGAACTAATTAATGTTTTAAGAATTTTGGATAAAAATATTGATAATTATGGACTTATTCATGGGGACTTTAATGTTGGAAATTTTGTTGTTGACAATGACAATATAACTCTTTTTGATTTTGATGAGTGTCAATATAGTTGGTATACAGAGGATATTGCTATTGCAATTTACTATACAGTTTATCCATTTGGAGATGATGACATAGTAGAACGAAATCAAAAGGCAGAAGAATTTATGATTCACTTTCTTGGTGGATACCTTCAAGAGAATGTTATCAGTATTAAAGAGCTTAAACTGATACCTTGTTTTTTAAGATTAAGAGAATTAATTGTTTTCCTAGGATGTTTAAAAAAGTGGGATATCAATAATCTTTCACAATGGCAAGAAGATTTTTATAATCAAAGCAAGAAACGAATTAAAAACAAGGTATCTATAATAGAAGATGATGTAATTTTAAATGACAGAATTATCGATTTATTAAAGCAATAAATTAAGGTAGGCAATAGAATGAAAATAGAACAAGGAATTCATTTTTATTTGGATCATTTTGCTTCACTTTAAACTATAAGAATCAATGATTGGAGGTGCGATATGGATATAATTAGTAAACTTGATAAAGTGCTAAATAAAACAATTGATAATAAAAAAGTTTTTGGTGCAGTTATTCATATTGAATCAATTGATGGTGAGTTTTCATGGATAAAGTCGGAAGGTAATATGAAGACAGATACACCGTATGCTATAGCTAGTATTACGAAGCTGTATACCACAATAGTTATTATAAAACTAATTGAAGACGGACTATTGTCTTTTGATGATACTATTAATAGATTTTTCCCTAAAGACTATCTTGCAGGCCTACATATTTACAAAGGAAAAGAATACACTTCTATGATTACTATTAGACAATTACTGTCTCACACAACTGGGTTACCAGATTTATCAACAGAAAAAAATTCAACTGGTAAATCATATTTTGATGAAATATATGAGAAGGATAGTATATTAACTTTTGATGAAGCGCTTAAAAGAACTAAAAGTTTAAAGCCACATTTTATAAACGGAACAAAAGGTAAAGCTTTTTATTCAGATATTAATTTTGATTTGCTTGGAGAAATTGCAAAACTAATTACTCATAAAGAACTAGAAGATATTTATGATCAGTTTATTATACAACCATTAGAGCTAACAAACACATTTTTATGTAAACCAACAAGTATTTTTGCGTCAATTTATTTAAATACAAAACCTTTAAATCGTCCTTTAACTGTGACATTTGCTGGAGCATCAGGTGGTATTATTTCAACAGCACAAGATACAATGAAATTTCTGAAAGCATTTTATACAGGAAAGTTCTTCAATGAGTCATATCTTTCTATTCTCTATCAATGGAATAAACTTCAGTGGTTTCCATTGGAATATGGTATAGGTATGATGAGATGTAAAATGTCAAGAATAATGTCACCATTGTTTCCTGCTCCTGAGATTATAGGACACTCCGGTTCTTCGGGCACATTTGCATTTTACTGTCCATCTAAAAATTTGTTTATAACAGGGACGATTAATCAGATGAACAAACAACCTTTTCCTTTAATCTATTTATTGTTACACTGTTTTGATTAAAATACATAATTCCTTTACCGGGAGCAAAGCTCCACCAAGGGGTATGACCTTAGGTTCCAGTTTAGAGTTGTCGCTAACCTGAAACGTTGAGCGGCATTTAATTTAATAAATTATTTGAATAATTTAAATTGTATATGGGGGGAACATAATGAAATTGATGAAACCACTTCTAGAAGAGTTTGGTATGAATCCAAATGAAGAGATATCACAATTACTAAAAGGTATTGACTATCCAAAAGACTATAATCCTATTGATGATTTTAATAAAAAAACAATTGAACGGAGCAAATTTATTAATAATCTTATTCAAAAAGGATTTTTGCAAAATGACATTTCAAATTTTAATGTTCTAGAAATTGGAGGTGGAATTTGCTGTACAGGAGCAGCATTTGCGCATAAGTGTAATACAGTAATTTCATTTGAATTAGAAAAAGTACATTGCCTATATGCAAAAAGGTGTAAAGAACATTTCAATATCCAAAATTTAGCTGTATATTTGGGGAGTATTATTGACATAGAAGGAAATAAGCATTATTCAATAAAAAATAATTCAGTAGATATAGTTATTTCTTATTTAGGAATGTTTAGATTTACTATTCTGGATAGTTTAGACACAATACATAAAATACTAAAATTGAATGGACAATTTATTTGTGTGTATCCTAGATTTTGGACAAACTCAACTGAAATAAACAGTACTGATAAAGAACTTTTAGTTAGAGCGTTATCTAAAAATCAAAGCTGGAATGAATTTGATATTAAACTGAAAGAGAAACTTAGCAATTTAAATTTTGTAATAGAACACGAAGGATTATTGGAAAACTTTGAAACAACACCAATAGGGGGAGATGTAATAATTGGATCAGATATTGCATCAACAAGGGAAGAGTATTTAAATAATCCTATTAAGGAAATTGTTTTTGGGAAAACACTTATAACATGTAATACTTTAATATGCCGTAAATTATAGAACATAAAGAAACGCCGACAACACCGTGTCCCTGTTAGTTAGAACTCATATTGGGTCACTTATGTAGGGGGAAAGCCCTAATACAGCCACCAGCTAATCGAGTAAGTAAAGATAATTAGATATTTATCTTGGAAACGAAAACATGGAATAATTCCATAAAATAAGAGTAATTTTTAGCTAAAGTCATTAATAAGGAATAAGGTTGTAGTTATATATAGGAGGGAAGTAGAAAATGAGAAATACATTAAAGGTATCTTCATCCATTGAAGAAACAGTTGATATAATTTATGAAGAAGTTGTTAATGGCAGTGTTACGGGAAAATTGTTAGATAAATACGAGATCAATAGTTCAGACAATAAGAAGTGCGTAGTAATGGTATTTGATAAGCATTATTATCGAGCAGGCAACAGATTAACTCTAACAGTTATAATAGATAATTTAGAAGAAGTTACAAGAGTACATTACATTAGTGGTGGTGGAGGAGAGGGATTATTTACTTTTGATTGGGGAGCATCTGAAAGCTTTGAAAATATTGTTGCTGAAGCATTAAAAAAATATATTATATAAGGAGAAAAAATGTCTAAATACAGTATTTCTAACAAAGATATAATTATATTTTTTGTCGTAACCTTTAGTTTTACCATAGTTATGGGCATAGCTATGGCATTGGCACATACTGAATATCAAGTAGATTCTTTTTCAGTATTGCAGATGTGTTATCCAGCTATAGGCGTGATGATAGCTTTATTGTTAAACAAAGAGAGGCGTAAAGAGCTGCCTATTAAATTTTTTAGGACATATTTATTTTTTCCGTTTACCTCGATTTTCTATTTTTTAGTACAGATATTTATATTTAACCAAGACCCGCGCATGAATTTGGAATTGTGGCTGATTATTGGAAGCATCACCTTAATCATTGTATATTTTATGGAAGATAAGGAAAAAATAAATTGTTTTGGATTGAGGTTTAGAAAAAATGGGAAGGCATCTATTCTATATATTGTGTTTTTTGTCATCCTGTATCTATGTGCCACCTTTTTAAGTGCTCTTATCTTTGGTAGCATAAAAGAAACTATAGCTCCTTTTCTAAACCTAAAAACATTGATTAGCCTGTTTTTCTTACCTCTTTTGTTTCCACTCACGTTTATTCCATATTTAGCGAGGAATATGGCTGGAGATATTTCCTTCAACCTGCTCTTCAAGAACAGTTGGGCAAAAGAAAGGGCATCATTCTTTTAGGACTTATCTGGGGCATATGGCATTTACCAATTAATCTATTTCACTATAGTCCAACAACGCCTTTTTATTCCGTTATAAATCAACTGATAGTGTGTGTTGGCTATGCTGTTTTCTTTGGCTTTACTTATATGAGGACAAAAAACATATGGGTTGTTTCTATAATTCATTTTCTCAACAATTGTCTTGGTCTAGTTCTTTACGGAAATACAGGAGTTGATGTTGTTCACAGTTGGAAATCAGTCTTAGTGAACTTGCTTTGCTTTTCTCTCATTTATCTGCCTTTTTTATTTGCTAAAGAATATAGAAAAATAGAAGCAAAAATTTCCGACCTGGGTTCTTAGCAATTCTTTTTTTAGTTAATTTTACAAAGCAAATCTAATGATTATAATTCTTAGTAAATTGATTATAAAGCTACTTTAATCTTTTATATTATGTGGAAAATTATTATAAAAAGAACATTACCACTTCCTTTAGTAGAATATTTTGCACGAGGTGCACTAGGGCACAATCTTAGCGTATTGTGCAACAGGAGTTAAGTTCCGCTAAGGGATAGTATTTTAGGGTTGGGTTCAGGAATGTTGCAAATACTTGGACGTTATAGTAAACGATGATATCGGGACTATTACCTGGGGATCATTTAAGAAGATAAAATATAGTATTATGTGCAGTAAGGAAAATTCATATTATGTTAGCAGAGAGGGTGATATTTTGAATATATTGATTTATGGTGCCGGTGTAATAGGAAGTATTTTTGCAAATAAGCTGGCTATGTCAGGGCAAAATGTTACAATACTTGCCAGAGGGGATCGATATAGAGAAATAAAAAATAATGGCGTTGTTCTTGTAAATCCTAAAATCGGAAAAAGAGAAGTTGCGAAAGTGAATGTGATTGAAACACCTGAACCTAATGATGTTTATGATTATATATTTGTAGTTATGCAGAGAACACAAGTCAAAGATGTTTTGCCAGTTTTATCACAGAACAAATCACCCAATATTGTATTTGTAGTAAATACTGCTTCTGGCTATGCTGATTATGTAGATGCGATTGGGGAAAATCGTGTTATGATAGGCTTTCCTTCAGCAGGAGGAGAACGAAAAAATGGAGAAGTCCGCTATTTTATTGGCAAGGGCTTGATGCGTACATTTCAAACAACTACATTTGGGGAGTACAATTGTCGTAAAACAGAGCGTGTAAATGCAGTTATCAAAATGTTCAATCAAGCAGGGATTCCGTCTGTGTATTGTAATAACATGGATGCTTGGCAGAAGACGCATGTTGCAATAGTAACAAGTGTAGGAAATTCATTGTATGGCTATAATTGCAGCAATTATGAATTGTCAAAATCATATTCGGATATTGCCACCATGGTAAAAGGGATCAAAGAGGGCCTTTCGGTACTGAATGCATTAAATATCAAAATTACTCCATCAAAGCTGAACTATTTTAGGCTTCCTGTTTTCTTGCTTGCCAGAGTTTTTAAAACTGTTATGGGAACACAGCTTGCAGAGGTTACTATGGCGAAACACACTTCTGTTGCAAGGGAAGAAATGATATATCTGCAAAAAGAGTTTGATGAGTTGATTAGGAAAAGTATGATAAGTGCTCAAAATATTGATATATTGCGAATTAATTTGCACAAACAAAATGAACATAGTATTATATAGCACTTAGTACAATTATTTTTCGAAGGGCTGCAGTTATCAAAGATATCACTACTTTCTATAATATAGTATTGGCATAAGGGTGTACTAGAACATGTTTTTGAAGTGGTATGCACAACATTCTTTTATTGGAATCTAAGCTTCGTCAAGAGATTTTAGCTCTGGAATCCAGTTCAGCAAAGTCACAAATACTCAGACACTATAAGAAATAGTGATGTCGGAATTGCTCTTTGAGGTATTTTCTTACAAAAGCAGAATACTGTAAAATTTTAAAGGACTATGACCTTACGACTAAGCTCATAATTTTGTCTTTTTAAGTCAAGAAAATAATTTGGATTTTTGATATATTTTCTTTGGAGGAATGTAATGGAACGATGGGAGAAAATTAACGCTGTTCAAAAAATGCAGGACTATATTAGGGATAACATAGATGGGGAAATCAGAATTGGTGATGTAGCAAGGGTTTCTGGATATTCAAAACGACATGCTAATCGGATATTCAAAGAATTAGTAGGAAGAACAGTTTTTGAATATGTTAGGGCAATTCGTTTGACAAATAGTGCAAATGATTTGTTACATAGCAAAGATAATATTTTAGACATTGCAATAAATACACAATTTGATACTCATGAAGGTTTTATACGGGCATTTTCAAGTGAATTTGGAATAACCCCTCAAAAATATAGAAAGGAAAAACCACCTGTGAAGTATTTTGTACAATATTCCGTCAAGCATTACTATTCTTATCTTAATGACAAGGAGAAGAAGAATATGGAGAAAGATAACAATATAATGTTGTGCATGGTAAGTATCATAAAAAGGCCGAAAAGAAAACTACTTCTTTTGCGTGCAAATAAAGCACATGATTATTGGAGTTTCTGTGAAGAAAAAGGCTGCGACTGGGAAGGATTATTTAATAGTATTGATTGCAAAATGGATAATGCTGCGATTATGGAATTACCCAAAAATTTGATCATAGATGGAACAACGAATTGCGCTGCGGGTATTGAAATTCCATATAGTTATGATGGTAAAATTCCCGAAGATTGTGACTGTGTTGAGTTACCAGAATGTGACATGATGTATTTCCAATCTGAACCATTTGAAGATGAAGATGAATTTGTAAAAGCTATTGATATGGTGTGTAAAGCAACTAGTACATATGATCCAAAACAATATGGATATGAATATGCATTAGAATTAGCACCTAAATATAACTATGGTGCTTCTAAAAAAATGGGTGCAAAGCAAGCAATTCCTGTTAGAATAATTGTATAATATGAAATAAGAACTGAAATGGTAAAAGATGACGATATTACTAATTGTGTGAAGGAGATTTACAGATGGTAGAAGTGAAGTTTCATGATAAAGTTGATGATAGTTTATTAAAATTTGCTGTAATTGTGGCAAAGCATAGAGGAAAGTGGGTGTTCTGTAAGCATAAAGAACGAGATACATACGAATGCCCTGGTGGACATAGAGAGCAAGGTGAAACAATTTTAGAAACTGCTAAAAGAGAGCTTTGGGAAGAAACAGGTGCAAGTAAGTTTGACCTAAGTAAGATATGTGTTTATTCAGTTAAAAGAAACGATGGAGAATCATTTGGAATGCTTTATTTTGCTGAGGTTGAGGTGTTCGAAGAATTACCAATGCTAGAAATAGAAAAAGTAGAGCTATTCGATGGATTACCAGAGAAATGGACATATCCTTTAATACAACCAAAGCTAATTGAGAAAGTGCAAACTGTTACATGTAAATAATGACGTAAATTATAGGTGTATCTAGACGAAGTGGAAAAGAAACTATAAGACAATATGAAAGCGCTCAGGTTAATATGGAAGAAGATATAAAGTGGTTTTCAAAAATGCCTCTATTTTGGAGTAATGAAAGAGTTTTCGTAAGTCATGCTGGTATTGCAAAACACTGTATTAACCCTTTTGATGAAACAAATGGACAAGGTGTTATTTGGAATAGAGATGAACTAAAAAATATTGGGAAATTACAAGTAATAGGACATACTCCTTGCAAAGAAAATGAGCCTCTTTATGATGAAAAGAGCAATACTTGGAATATTGATACAGGTTCAGGGTATGGAGGAAATTTGACGGCACTACGACTAAGTAAAGAAGGAAATTTATTAGAAATTATAAAAGTAAAGACACTAAAGAAGGATGGATTTATGTAGGTTATTTGCAGTTTTTATATTAAGTGCTTTATTTTCAGAATCAGGAATAATAATTATAAATATGGAGGTGTAAGAGAGATGAGTATAGCCATTAAAGTTGATAATTTAATAAAAAGCTATGGGTTATCAAAGATATTTCTTTTGCCGTAAATCGTGGTGAATTTTTTGCATTGTTCGGTACAAATGGAGCAGGAAAAACCACAACACTAGAATGTATAGAGGGTATTCGGAAATATGGCAGTGGAAATATTGCGGTAATTGGAAGTATAGGGGTACAGTTACAATCATCATCACTACCTGGAAATATTAAAGCAATAGAAGCATATCACTTGTTTTGTAAGTGGAACAAAGTACAAGTAAATGTTGAATTATTTAATGCTTTTGGGCTTACCGAGCTAGAAAACAAGCAATACAAAGAAATGTCCACAGGACAAAAAAGGCGGCTACATTTAGCACTTGCACTTATAAGTAATCCCGATATCATATTCCTGGATGAGCCAACTGCAGGACTTGATGTAGAGGGTAGAGTATCTCTACATACTCAAATCCGCAAATTGAAAGAACAAGGAAAAACTATAATTATGGCAAGCCACGATATGGCAGAGGTGGAGAGCCTTTGTGATAGAATAGCTATTCTCAAAGATGGAAAAATTGCCTTTGAAGGAACAATAGCAGAACTGACTAGTGTAATGGGAAGGCAAAGCAGAATTCATATTAAAACTGAAAGACCATTACAAGCCGTTGACTACGAACAAGGATATTCAGTATTTACATCTGAAAATATTGGAGAGACCTTACTTGAATTGCTTGAAATTTGCAGGCAAACTCAAAACACCGTTTTTGATGTGAAGATTGAAAGAGCCACATTTGAACAGAGATTTATGGATATAGCAAAGGAGGGAAATTAGTGAATGCATTTTTATATGGAATTGTTCTACAGTGGAAACTTGACTTAAGAAACAAAGGTATACTTCTCACCTATTATGTAGTACCACTTGTATTTTTTGCTTTAATGAGTGGAATTTTTTCATCTGTAAATCCTATGGCAAAAGATACATTAATCCAATCCATGACCGTATTCGGAGTGACAATGGGAGCAACTTTAGGGGCACCTGTACCACTGATGGAGTTGTATGGAAGTGAAATAAAAAAGGCTTACAAAGTTGGTGGTATACCATTGTGGGTAGCGTCAATTAATAACTTTATCTCAGCTTTTATTCATCTTTTCATCATGAGCTTTGTTATATTTATTGTAGCACCACTAGCCTTTGATGCAAAATTCCCTACTAACTTAGTTATTTATTTCCTATCACTTGCATTTTTTATCATCGTAAGCCTAGGAGTCGGAACTGTACTTGGACTACTTATCAAAAACACATCAAAGCATACAATGGCATCACAGTTTATATTTTTACCTTCAATTATGCTAGCCGGCATTATGTTCCCTGTAAATATGCTTCCAAAAGTACTTAAGAACGTAGGCAAAATTTTTCCTGCTACATGGGGTTTCAAGCTAATGACAAGTGAAAGTTTCGATATCGCACTAATTATACCGCTTATTATTATCCTATTTGCAACAGCTTGTATTAGTGGGTATCAGCTATCAAAAATTAGCTTAGAATAGCTTAAATTAACAAGTATGATCGCAAAAAAATTGTTTAGTACTATTTTTTATTTTATTAATTAAAAGTTCTTAGGTGCAAAAGTTAAACACCTTAGTTTTAAAATTTTAATGCCTTTTATTGTCTACTTAGTAGTAAAATAAATAAAAAAGAGGCGTTATAAAAACAGACAACATATTCTAGAATTTATCTATGACGTGCATTTGTAGCATACTATGACAAAAGGGCTATTTGTATAACTGGAGGAGGTATAGATGGGTCAAGAAATATATGCAATATGGATATTAGATGAAACAACTAATCGAAAATTAGATGAAATTAGAAAAGCTTTAGAAGTATTTAATATTAAATATAGCCCTATTTACGGACACATTACATTTGCAAGCTTTATAGATGTAGATGTAGATGAAATTGTACAATATACTAAGAAATTCGCTGAAGGGAAAAAATCATTTGATATCAACTGTTCGGCATTAGGGTTTTTATCAACTAATTGTATAGCCTGTATCCCCTCTACTTCAGGAAAATTATTAGAATATTATGAAGAATATCATCAAGAATTTGATTCTTATTGCAATATGTGGACAAGTGCTGAAAATGGGCTATGGCTACCTCATATTTCTCTTTATTGCAGCGAAACAGAAGACTTAGGTCTAATTATTGGTGAAATGTTAAAGAGATTTATTCAATTTAGAGCGAAAGTTGTCAAGATGGAGCTATCTGTTGTAAATGATAATAGTTTTGATATAGTGTACTCTCGTGAGTTAGATTAATAAAAAATACTATAAATCTAGCATAATTACTTTACATGGATCAAGTTCCATCACTGGGTAGTGCTCTAAGTTTAGATTTTGAGACTTTTTCAATATAAGGACGTTATACCTATTGTACAGTTACTATAAAAAGGAGGGACAAGATGGTAGAAAAGTGCATTATGATATTTCTGGAATTTGATAATATGAGTATTATTGATGAAATAAGAGAGAGGCTGTGAAACGGATATGATTATATCTAATGAAATACCTGGTTCTAATAATTGGAATATAGTAAAACTAGTTAATAAAGGATGGTCAAATGATAAAAAATACTATATTAAAACTACAGATGGACAAGAATTATTACTTAGAATATCAGACATATCGCAATATGAAAACAAGAAAAAAGAATTTGAGAACTTAAAATTACTTATTAACATGGATATATTAATGTCTAGACCTATTGACTTTGGGGTTTGTAATAATGGTCAGTTAGTTTATTCTTTACTTACTTGGATAAATGGGGAAGATGCTCAAGTCGTTCTTCCTAGTCTTAGTAGCAAAGAACAATATATGCTTGGTATCAAAGCCGGAGAGTTTCTTAAGCAAATACATACAGTTCCCGCTCCTCTAGATCAACCCAATTGGACAGAAAGATTTAACCGTAAAATTGATATAAAAATAGCTAATTATAAAGCTTGTGATATTAAATTCCGTGGTGCTGATAGAATGATTGAATATATTGAATCTAATCGTTCTCTACTGGCAAATAGACCACAGTCTTTTCAACATGGAGACTACCATGTTGGGAATATGGTTATTACTCCTGAAAAAAAGTTAGGCATAATTGATTTTAATAGATTTGATTATGGAGACCCTTGGGAGGAATTTAATCGAATTACATGGTGTGTAAGCATAAGTCCTTTATTTGCATCAGGATATATTAACGGATATTTTGATAATACAGTACCAGATTTGTTTTTTAGATTAATGGCACTATATATTGCAAATAATCAGCTTTCATCTATTCCTTGGGCTATACCTTTTGGGGAGAAGGAAATTAATACAATGCTCGAACAGGCACAAAGTGTTCTGAAATGGTATGACGACTTTAAAACATATATTCCAAACTGGTATGTTACAAACTATGTTTAGTGTTTTGTGCAATATTAAAGGATGATTGGAGTAAGAAATAATATAAAATATGTCAATAATTGATTTTTGCGACAATTAGAGAAACCAAAGCATATTCTTTTGTCTTTAAAATAATGTGGATAGATATTATGTACTGGAAAATAGTTATAATATTAATGTATAAGAAAAAAAGCGGTATTGGGGGATAAGTTATGAGATTAAGAGGGATAAATCATATAACAATTTCAGTTTCTGATTTAGAAAAATCAAAAAAATTTTACCAAAATGTATTTGGTGCAAAATTATTAGTAGAAGGAGATACACTTGCATATTATGATCTCAATGGATTATGGCTAGCTTTAAATGTTGAAAAAGATATTCCGAGAAACGAAATTCATCAATCTTATACACATATTAGTTTTACAATTGATGAAAAAGATTTTAAAGAGATATTTAAAAAGTTAATAGATATGAAGATAGACGTTACTGAAGGAAGACCTAGATATGATGAAGAAGGTAAATCTCTATACTTTAGAGATCCAGACGGTCATAAATTTGAATTTCACACAAAAACCCGTGAAGACAGAATTGCTTTTTATAAAGAAAACAGAAAGCACTTAAAATTCTATATATAAAAATGATGGGGTGTAAAAATGAGAGCATTGGTTTTGTATAAGTCAAAATCAGGATTTGTTAAGAAATATGCAGAATGGATTGCTGAGGAACTATCAGCAGATATTTTAGATGCATCAAAGGTAGAAAGAGATATTTTTGATTCATACGATACTATAATTTATGGTGGGGGGTTATATGCAGTAGGTATTAATGGAATTAATATTATTACTAGAAATATGGATAAGCTTGAAGGAAAAAAGGTAGTTGTATTTGCATCTGGAGCTTCACCTTTTAGAGAAGAGGTTTTAGAAGATGTTAGAAATAAGAATTTTAATGCAGAACAGCAGGAAAAAATAAAATTCTTTTATTTGAGAGGCG
>CAZUFW010000017.1:15906-23076 GCA_964619895.1 uncultured Clostridia bacterium
TATAATAAGCTAAAACCTATTGATAAAATGCTGATGAATTTGTTGAAAATGAAAATAAAGCATAAAGCTAAGCAAAGCATAGAACTGTCTGCAGATGAAAAAGGTATGCTCACTATTTACGACAAACCTACAGATTTCACTAATAGAAAATACATAAACAATATAATAGCATACATAAAATCATAAGAAACTAAATCACTTTAATTGAATTAGGTTACTCAGCCAGCAGATTTACTGTGAAAGGCCATGCATAAAATCATTTGTTTTTTACTAGATTTGGAATGATGACTTAAAAAGTAAAATACTAACTGAGGAGGACTTATGAAAAAAAACAGTTTATTTTTAATTGTTATAGCCTTATTTTTTACAGGCCTTGTAGCTTGTTCAAACAATTTATCTGCATTGAAAGATACTAAAGTTGAGGAGAATTTTTTAAAAAGTGGTTCTGATAATTCAAACTATGTTGAGTTATCAAAGTTAAATGATAATTTTTGGGTTCATACAACCTATACGGACTATAATGGATATAGAACTCCATCTAATGGTTTATTGGTTGTAACCTCTAAAGGTTTGCTATTAGTAGATACTCCATGGAATAATGATCAAACTAAAGAACTAATAGGATTTGCAAAAAATACATTTAATAAAGACTTTACTATGGCAATTATCACACATGCACATGACGACAGAATAGGAGGAATTGACACATTACTTGAAAACAAAATTGATGTAAGAAGCACTAGATTAACTGTTAAAGAGGCTGAAAAAAATGGTTATAAAAAGCCAGAGCCAAAACTAGATTTTGACTCCAAAATCAAAGTAGGAAATATTGACGTGGAAATACTCTATCCTGGGGAAGGACATTCTCCTGATAATATAACTGTTTGGTTCCCACAAAGTAAAGTTCTCTTTGGTGGATGCCTTATAAAATCTTTGGATTCAAAAGACTTAGGCAGTATGACTGATTCAAACCTAGAAGTATGGCCAAGTTCAGTAAAAATGGTATTAGATAAATATTCAGAAGCAGAAGTAGTTGTACCTGGACATGGGAAATGGGGTAGTTTAGATCTAGTAAGGCATACTTTGGAACTATTAAAAAACAAATAGAGTTTCCATACGTGTTATCATGATATTTAAAATCCCTAAAGATTATAAAAAACTTTAGGGATTTTTTATTCTGCGAAGATGCAATAAATGGAAGGATATAGAAGAATAATATAGAATATATGTTTAAGTATAAGGAATTTTGATGCAAGTTTTTGCATATAAAGCTACGACATAATCTTGTGAGAATAATATACTCTATAAATTGCTAAAATGAAAAGGAGAATGTGATATGGATAAGGAAATGATTGGAATGTGTGGAACCTATTGTGGTGAATGTGATTGGAGGGAAAGGACAAACTGTCCAGGATGTCAGAAGTCACAAAGTAAAATGTTTTGGGGCGAATGTTCTGTAGCAAAATGTGCAATCGAAAAAGAATTAAAGCACTGTGGTTCTTGTTCGAAATTGCCATGTAAATCATTACAAGAAGCTTTTGATAATCCTGACCATGGAGATAATGGAGAGCGTCTATCCAATTTAAAAGCTTGGGCAGATGGGAAGGAGACATATGAAAAGATAAGATCACGAGAGTAAATATCTGCTTAAATAATGAAGATTATATGGCAAAACGAGTTTAGCCAAAGATTTTATTGGAAGAAATTAAATTATGAGAAAAGAGGAATATGTTAAAGAAAAATACTGCTGGAACTATTAAATTGCATGTAGTCAAAAGTTTGATTTGAATTAGTTAAACATCAAAGAACATATTTGAGGAGAGATGAGCGTGAGATTAACTGATATAGAAGAATATATAGTAAGTTTATTTGATACAAGAGACAATAGCCATTTTTATGAAGAAAGTGGGTTTACTGTAAGAGGTAAAGATGAGGTTAAAAGAATTGGGTATTGCACAAATCTAACTCATGATACAATTGAGGAGGCAAGAAGAAATAATGTTGACCTGATGATAACTCATCATGATGCTTGGGAATTTATATTTAGGCTTAAAGATGCTTGTAAGAAAAAACTTTTAGAATATAACATTTCACATTACTTTAACCATCTTCCATTAGATGATTGCGATTTTGGAACGAACAATTCTTTGGTTGAGAAACTTGGATTGAAAATCATTGAGAAGTCTCACGAAGAAGATGGATTTTGTTGTGGACGTATAGCAGAATTCGAAGAAGAAATTACTTTTAAAGAACTAGTAAATAAATTAGAAATAATTTTAGAAGAACCAGTAAAGGCATGGAAGTTTAAGGAAGGAAGAATAAAAAGAGTAGGCTTAGTTTGTGGAGGTGGAGGTTTAACTCCAGACGTTAAAGAAGCAGTTGAACGAGATTGTGATGTTTATATAACCGGTGAGAAAGTATTATATACAATTGAATATGCTAAGTTTGCTAAAATAAATTTAATAATAGGAAGTCACACTTTTACCGAAGTTTTTGGAATAGAAAGCTTGGCTATGAAAATCAAAGATAAGTTCAAAAATATAGAGATTATTAGATTAGAGGAGGAACATCTTGAATCACATAAAGAAAATTATCTATAAAGAGCTAGGTTTGTAGATTTTAAAGGTTTCAATACGATATCAAGCGTTTTTTTTGATTTCAAAATGTTATGAAGTAACTACAGTCAGGAGGCTTTAAAGGTGAAACTAGGAATGCCTGCATTAATAGAATTTGATAGCTTAGAAGAAAATATAAGACTATGTAATGACTTAGGTTTAGACTTTATTGAGTTGAATATGAATTACCCTATTTTCATGCCTGAAAATTTTAGCTATGAAAAAGTGAAGAGTGTTAAAAAAGAATATGAAATTGATTTTACAGTTCATTTTCCTGAAGAAATTGATTTAACTTCTTTTCATCCTTCAATTAGAAAAGGACATTTGGAACGTTGTAAAGAACTAATAAAGTGGACGAGCATGGCTGAAGTTAAGATTGTTAATATGCATTTTAATAATGGTATTTATTGCACATTACCCGATTCAAGACAATGGATTAACGAAAAATATGAGGAAGAATTTAGGCAATTATTATATGAATCTTATTCTGAATTAAGTAATTATGCTAATTTACTAGATGTAGCATTATGTATTGAAAACACGTCTAATTTTCATATACCTTTTATTCAAAGGGCCCTCAATATGTTAGCTATATTTGATAACTTCAATTTAACTTGGGACGTGGGACATGATGCTAAAGTTAACTTTAGGGAAAAACCCATTTTAATGGATTTAGTCCATAGAATTAAGCATATGCATCTTCATGATTTTAATGACCAATCAGATCATCAGCCACTATACACAGGAATAATACCTATTGACGAAAGACTTCAGTTTGCTAAGGATAACAATATATCTGTTGTAATAGAAGTAAAAACTAGTGAGGCCTTGATGGAATCTGTAAAGCAAATAAGTGGTTATAGGAGAATAAATTAAGCCAACAAAGGAGAGCTAATATAGTTTTTACGTTTATCTAAAAAACAAAGAAAAGGAGTAATATTATGGCAAAAGTATATTTTGTAAGACATGCACAGCCAGATTTTTCAATAATAGATGATTTAACACGTCCTCTTACTGAGAAGGGAATTGAAGATAGCAAAAAGGTAACTGAATATTTATTGGACAAACAAATTACTAAAGCATTTTCCAGTCCATACAAAAGAGCTGTTGATACTATAAAAGATTTTGCTACAAAATCAAATTTAGAAATCAATATTATAGATGATTTTAGAGAAAGAAAAATTGACGATGGGTGGATTGAGGATTTCAATTCTTTTGCAAAAGAGCAGTGGAACAACTTTGAATATAAGCTTCCTCATGGAGAAAGTCTAAATGAGGTACAAAAAAGGAACATAGCTGCTTTACACCAAATATTAAAGGAAAACTTAAATAGAAATATTGTCATAGGGACACATGGGACTGCCTTGAGTACTATAATAAATTATTATGATAAAAATTATGGATATAGCGGTTTTGAAAGAATAAAACAGTTAATGCCTTATGTTGCATGTGTTGAATTTGAAGGTACTACAGCTAAAAAAATAACAGAATTTATATTATAAAATATTAATGTTATAATATTTTGTTATAATTTTAACAAAAAATATTTTGTGATATAATATAGTATAAATCTATTATCTAATACTTTAGAGTAAGAGGGGGATCATGGTGTATATTCTAATTTTATCGGGGATTTTTCTTATAGTATTAGGTATATTAATTAAATATTTTAAATTTTACTGGCTTATATCAGGATATAATACTATGTCTAAGGAAAAAAGAAAAAATGTTGACACTGAAGGATTAGGAAGATTTATGGGTAACTTTTTATTCCTTTTAGGAGGAATAATTACTATCGGAGCCTTATTAATTTTTGCAGGCTATAAAACGATAGGAATAATCATAACTACTGCTGCGCCATTTATTCTAACCCCATATATGATAATAAAAGCACAAAAATATGATAAGAATGCATTAGAGACCGATGGCAGTATGAATAAAAGTACAAAACTTATTATAGGTTTTTTTATAGGATTAATGGTAATAATACTCATATTTATTACTTGTCTTGGTGTTTATGGCTCACAGGAGCCACAAATTACTGTAAAAGATGAATATATACGTGTTGGCGGAATGTATTCCTCAACAGTTCATATGGAAGATATTAAAGAGGTAGTACTACTAGATTCTATTCCAAGGGTAATCAGAAAGGATAATGGATTTGACTTTGGCAATATTCTAAAAGGCAAATTTAATCTTGAATACATTGGAAAAGGGAGATTATATATAAATAATGGAAAGCCGCCCTATGTATATTTGAAATTAGAAAAAGGTTATGTAATAATTAACTTTAGAAATGGCGAAAAAACTAAGGAATTATATAATGAAATAAGGTTAAATATAACTAGAGGATAATAATAAAAACTAATTTCATAGCCGCCGCAACTATGTTCTCATCTTCATATTTTCTTCAAATTTGTTTTCTATAATGGAGGCAAGGAAAGAAAATAATATGAAGGAGTGAGCATTATGTGTCGTGGATTAGGAATGGGATTTGGATTTAGCGGTGGATTCGGATTACCTTGGATGCTGGGAATGGGAATAGTTAGAATACTAGTAATAGGCCTAGTTATATTTCTTGCATACAAGCTAATAAAAGGATTTGCTAATAATCCAAATAATTCAGATAGAGCTATGGAAACTTTAAATGAAAGATATGTAAATGGAGAAATTAATGACGAAGAGTATGAGAAAATAAAAAAGAATATTAAACAATCATAATTATTTTAATGACCAGTATTGAAAGATGCTGGTCATTGTAGTATTTTTGAGTTAAAGAGGTGAATTATATGATAGAAGCAAAAAAAATTCTTGTAGTAGATGATGAAATTCAAATTACAGAAGTTATAAGGGCCTATCTTGAGAAAGAGGGATATAAAGTATATACTGCACATAATGGCAACGATGCAATTTCAATATTTAAAAGAGAATCTATTGACTTTGTTGTCTTAGATTTAATGCTTCCAGACTTGTCAGGTGAAGAAATATGCAAAATCATTAGAGTTAAATCTCAAGTTCCTATACTTATGCTGACAGCTAAAGCAGAAGAGGAAGATCGAGTTACAGGACTCTATCTAGGCGCAGATGACTACCTAGTTAAGCCTTTCAGTCCAAAGGAACTAGTAGCTAGGATAAAAACCATATTTAGAAGAACAGAAAAAGATTTTATTAAAGCTGACATAATAGAGTTTAACAAAGGTGATTTGCTTATAGATTCAAATAAAATGGAGTTAAAGAAAAAAGGAGAGTTAGTTGATTTAACACCTACTGAGTTCAAAATAGTCATGGCATTGGCACAGAATCCTAATAGAGTATTTAGTAGAGAAGATTTAATAAATAAAGTTCTAGGAATTGACTACGAGGGCTATGATAGAACCATTGATACCCATATAAAAAACATTAGACAAAAAATAGAAGATGAAAATATTAAATATATCCACACTGTCTATGGAGTGGGATATAAGTTTGTAGGTGAATGATATGTCAAAACGACTTAAAACCAAGTTTGTTATATCAATGTTAAGTGTAGCCATATTATCCGTCTTATTGGTTGGCATAATAACTAATATAACAATATTTAAAAAATTTGATACTTATATGGAAGAGGAACATGCAGATAGGATTAATGATATAGTAAACATGGTTGAATATTCCTATTCTCTTGATAATAATTGGTCCAATAAAGTTTTGAGAAATATCAATAATTCACGCCTTATAGATAACTTTGATATACAAATAAGAAATAAAAATGGAAACATTGTTTTTGAAAATAATATAGATAATAACATGATGAGAATGCATCGTCAAATGATGGGCGGAATGGGAAAAGGTATGATGCGAGGAAGTAAGTATGGACAGACAAATGATTCTAATACCACAGTAAAAATGCTTGAATTAATTGTTGATGGTAAAAGAGTGGGCACCATAGAAATAGGCTATGTCGGATCTTTTATTATTTCCCAGAGGGAAGTAGATTTTACTAGAGGAATTAATAATTCAATACTTTATGCTTCACTTATTTCGCTTATTATTGCTATATTGCTAGGATTATACAATTCAAAAGTAATGTCAGAGCCTATACTTAAAATTACTAATGCTGCAAACAATATTAGAGATGGGGATTTAGACACAAAGATTGAGATAAAAAATGATGCTGAAGAATTGCAGGAGTTATCAAAATCTATAAATCATCTAGCAAAATCACTTAAGGACCAACAGATATTAAGAAAAAGGCTGACTTCAGATATTTCACATGAGCTTAGAACACCTTTAACTATACTTCAAAGTCATATAGAGGCGTTCAGTGATGGTGTATGGCTGCCGACAAAGGATAAACTAGATATTTGTAAAGACGAGGTTATTAGACTTAAAAAGCTAGTTGAACAGCTTAAATATATAACAGATATTGAAAACCATAAAGTAGAACTAGAAATAGAAAAAATCAACTTATCCCAAATAATTGAAAATGTAGCAGAGAGCTTTAGATATGAGTTTGATACAAAAGAAATAGAACTTCGCAAACAAATAAAAGAAAATGTCATAATTGAAGCTGATA
>CAZUFW010000017.1:23086-45195 GCA_964619895.1 uncultured Clostridia bacterium
ACACAATCTATCAAATAAAAAAGATGATAGAATCAAATAATGATCAATTTTATTTCAAATGCATTAAAATTTACAGATGCTGGTGGTAAGGTTGATATACTCCTTAATGAAGATGGAAAAAATATCTTTATAAATGTAACAGATACAGGTGTAGGAATTGACGAAGAGGATATTCCGTTTGTCTTTGAGAGATTTTATCGAAGTGATAAATCTAGAAGTAGAATGACAGGTGGAGCAGGAATTGGACTTACTATAACTAAAACATTGGTAAAAGCACATGGAGGAGATATTATTGTGCATAGCCAAAAAGGTAAAGGCAGCAGTTTTGTAGTAAAATTACCAAAAAACCAAGAAGGTAATAATAGATTAACTATATAATTTAACTTTTACTTATGATAGACTATATCTATTGACAATAAAGGTAAGAGGTGCAGATATAGATGAGACAAAGAATAAAAAAAATAGATCGCAGAAATAATTATATGATTCTAGCAGAAAACTTCTTTGATGAAGACAATAAAGAGAAAGCTCTTAAGTTTTTCAGAAAAGCATTACAATTTGAAGGTGAAAAGTACGAGACAATAGATATTTTATTTAATATAGCTATTTTATATGATGAAATGGATTTGAAGGAAAAAGCATTTAGAACTTATGAAGAGATAATCCGAATAAATCCCAATGAGGCAGGAGCATATTATGGAATGGCCATAATATTTGATGAAAAAGGAGAGAAGGATAAGGCGTTGGAGCTTTATTTTAAAGCAATACAGCTAGAACCAGAATACGATAGGGCTTATTTTTATATAGCAAATATATATGATGAAAGAGGCGACAAAGAAAAAGCCATAAAATATTATAAAAAGGTAATTGAACTAACACCTGATGATTATATGGCATATAATAATCTAGGCTCTATTTATGAGGAAATTAAAGAGTATGATAAGGCATTGAAAATGATTGAAGAAAGCATAAAGATAGAGGGCGATTATTATAGATCTCTATTTAATATGGGGGTAATTCAAAAACATTTAGGAAATATTAGCAAAGCAATTGAATATTATAGACTGTCAATAGAAGCTTACAATGGGTATCCTTACGCATATTTAAACATATCTGCAATATATATTGAGGAAAGGAAATATAATGCAGCTATAAATATATTAACAGAAGGAATAGAGAATAATCCTGATGCAGGTTTTCTATATTATAATAGAGCTTGCTGTAATATAAATTTAAATAATATTGATATAGCAATTTCAGATTTGATAAAGGCAAAGGAACTATATCCAGATTTCGGTTATATGTTAAGAAACGATAAAGACCTTAAAGTCATAAGAGAAAATGAAAAATATAGTTTTCTTTTGGAAGAATAGCAGGGAGAAAAGCATAATAAACGTGTTGATTTGGTGCTAATATAGTGATATACTCTATATGTACAATACTTTATTCATTTGAAACAATCCTCCTCCTTAAAAATGGTGGTCTTGTGTAAGAATGTATAAAGATACCATTCATTTAGGAGGTGAAATTTAATGTCAGATAAAAAATTAGTATGTCAAGATTGCGAAAAAGAATTTGAATTTACTGAAAGAGAACAAGAGTTTTATGCACAAAAAGGATTCCAAGAACCAAAAAGATGCCCAGAGTGCAGAAACGCAAGAAAACAACAAAAGAGCCAGAGATCACCTAGATACTAAGATTATAAAAGCTGTTGATAATATTATCAACAGCTTTAATGTTTTCTGCATATACCTATGGGAGATATTAAACTTATTGTCTCCACTTCATGAACTTGTTTTCTACAATAGCTATAATTTTATACATAAATGTAGTGAGTACAGCCAATATTATTATACTCATCATTACTAAATCCAACTGGAATACTTGACCGCCATATACAAGTAGATATCCCAAACCTGCTCTAGAAACAATATATTCACCAACAATTACACCAACCCAAGACATTCCTATATTTACTTTTAAAGTACTTATCATAGCTGGTACGCTTGCAGGGAATACAACTTTTCTTAGTATTTGAAATTTAGTAGCACCAAAAGTTTTTAGCATTTTTATCTTATCTTCATTTACTTCAATAAAACTGCCATAAACATTTAAGATCGTTATTACAATTGAAACGCTAACAGCTGTGACAATGATACCTGAATATCCAGCTCCCACCCATAGTATTATTATAGGGGCTAAGGCTGTCTTAGGTAAACTATTTAAAACTACCATATAGGGATCTAGTACTTTTGCTATGAATTCTGACCACCATAGAAGCACTGCAATTAGTATACCTAGTACAGTTCCTGCTACAAAGCCTACTATAGTTTCCATTAATGAAATTCCGATATGTTCAAAAATCATACCATTTTTAACGTATTTAATAAATAAAGCAACTATTTTGGAAGGATAGCTTGTAAAAAAAGTATCGATCCACTTAAATTGTGCAGCAATTTCCCAAAGTAGAACAGATATTATTAGTATTGATACTTGGGTTATAAGTATTGCTCTTTTTCTCATCCTTACTTTTGCAAGATATTCTTGTTGCTCTTTTGATATGTTACCATTATCAATTAACTTGTCTTTATACATGGACATCAAGCTCCTTCCATATATTATTAAAGTAATACCTAAATTCAGGAGCTTCTCTACACTTCATAGGAGTTCTGAAGCCATCTGGGCAGCTAAGCTCAATAGAAATTACTTCTTTTATCGTTGCAGGCCTATTTGATAATATTACAATTCTATCTGACATAGAGATGGCCTCTGAAATATCATGGGTTACTAGTAAAGCAGTTTTCCTTTCTTTCTTTAGTATTGTTCCTATTTCATCAGCAATAGCTAATCTTGTCTGATAATCAAGAGCAGAAAAAGGTTCATCTAAAAGCAGTATGTCTGGCTTAACAGCTAAAGTCCTTATGAGAGCCACCCTCTGTCTCATGCCCCCAGATAACTGACTTGGATAATGTTTTTTAAATTCAGATAAGCCGTATGTTTCAAGAAGGCTTTCAGCATATTTTATAGTATCGTCATT
Source organism: uncultured Clostridia bacterium (assembly GCA_964619895.1). Classification (GTDB taxonomy): domain Bacteria; phylum Bacillota; class Clostridia; order Tissierellales; family Proteiniboraceae; genus Proteiniborus. The sequence goes on from CAZUFW010000017.1 coordinate 26,124, forward strand.
GATTTTACCTTGTATTTCTAGACCTATTAATACATTGTCTAAAATGTTCCGCCATTCAAATAGATGATCCATTTGAAACATATACCCTATGTTTTTACTTGGACCATTGACCTCTTTACTATTAATATAGACATTACCCTTTGTTGGTTTTATAAGCCCTGCTATTATAGAGAGTAGAGTAGATTTACCACAACCACTAGGACCTACAAATCCGACTATTTCACCATCGAAAATATCAAGATTTATATCTTTTATAGCTACAGTCTCACCATCTAGAGTATGATAGTTCATACCAACATTTTTGATTTCAACTATTTTTTGTTCCTTCATCTTAATCGTCTCCTTAAATCAAAAATCTACGTACTTCATAATATTCAAAAGCTAAGTAGTTTGTGAAGGAGTATATAGTTATGCTAGATTAATTTATTTTTGTCAAAAATTATCTGCCTTATTTAAGCAAAATGAAGAAGTGTGGAAGGAAAAGGATGAACTTTATAGAAGTAGTATAGGACTTATTTTATTATTGTTCATGATTTAGGGGGGACTACATGATAATTTGGATAAATGGAGCTTTTGGAAGTGGAAAGACTCATACTTCATATGAATTAGCGAGACGAATTCCTAACTCATATGTCTATGATCCTGAAGAAGTTGGATTTTTTATTCGAGACAATATACCTTCTAAATTAAAGCTAAGTGATTTTCAGGATTTTCCAATGTGGAGAGAATTTAATTATAGAATGCTGGAGTACATAAGTAGAGAACACGAAGGGGTTATAATAATTCCTATGACAATTACCAATAAGACTTACTTTGATGAAATAGTTGGAAAGTTAAAGAGAGAAGGGATTGATATTAGACATTTCTCATTGTTGGGTAGTAGAGAAACTTTGTTGAAGAGACTGAAAAAAAGAGGAGATGGAAAAAATTCATGGCCAGCCCAACAAATAGAGAGATGTATTAATAGTTTAAGTGATGATTTATTTGAAGAACATATTACTACTGACAATATGACCATTGATGAAGTAGTTGAGTATATAGCTGCTGCTTGTGGTATAGACTTAGCACCAGATAATCGAAGCTGGATGATGAGGAAAATAGATGGGTTTAAGATATGGTGCAGACATATTAGGTTATTTAGGTGATATATTATATTTCTAGACTTAAGAAAATGCATCTGGTATAGGAATAGGAAATAGAGAAGGAAAAACATTATCTATAGATTCGCTAATGGATGTAGTTAGTTATTTGAATAGTTGTTGAAACTAACAGAATAGGACCAATGAAAGATTATTTACATAATAGGGGGGATTATAATGGTAGAAATTATTAAGGTTTATAGGGAAAGCTTTCCGTCCTTAAGGCTAATCGGTAAACGATATACGGATAAAGACAGAGATGCATTTGGTAGTTTTAGTAACAAGTGGAATGAATGGTTTGAAAAAGGCTATTTTAAAACCTTGGAAGAACTGGGGAGTCTACCTGAAAACGGAGATGCTTATCTTGGTTGCATGAGATGTGCAGATGAGTTTGAATATTGGATCGGTATGTTTTTTCCGGAAAATACGCCGGTTCCCGAAGGTTATATGTATGTTGATATTCCTTCTGGTGATGTAGGCACTTGTTGGGTTTACGGTCGTGCGGATAATGGTGAAATTTATGGACAGAAACCACATGACATGTGTTTGTCCAAAATTAAAGATGAAGGATGGCAGGTTGCAAATAATGCTTGGGTTTTTGAACGTTATAATTGTCCACGTTTTACAACACCTGATGAAAATGGAAAAGTAATTTTAGATTATTGTTTCTATTTAAGAGATGAGTAACCATAATATATTTATATTTGCAGAACAAAGGGGAAAATCAAATGGAGCCAATGGATATGGTAGAGAAGCAATAGCAGTATTTAAGAGGAGGAAATAATATTTTTATTAAATAGATACATAGCATTGAATATAGCATTTTTACACGTTACGAGGAGATGACTTTTATGTTTTATCAAAAAGATTGGGTTATGAGACAAATACAAAGTATGATTCAATTAATTGCTAGATTTTTCTTCAAAAAAGATATCATCAAGTATGAAATTATTGATGAAACAAATATTACTCAAACTGACTTATTACATAAAGAACTAATAGGATTGTTAAATTCTTTAAGAATAAACGAAGCAGAAAATTTATTATATGAACGTATTAGAACAAATGATTTAAATCATTTAGCAGTAGCGCTAGACTTTTACAGAAGATTAAATGAGCTAAGTGATGAACAGCTGGAAAAAGCTAATTTTTCTAGAGAAGAAATTAAGAGTGGTCTTGAAGAAATTTCAAAAATGTTTGGTTTAATATTATAAAGAAATTAGTCAAATACCTAATATTGATTTTATTGGAAAGCTTTACTATGTTTTAGTGATCTAATATAATGCCTTTAATGAAATGAAAACGGGGTGAAAAATGTGGTTAGACTAAGAAAATGCTAAATCTAATGAGTCAGAGCTATTATTAATTATAGATAGAACTGTGATTATTATTTCACATCGGTTTAGTAAGGATAAATTAATTCAGCTAGATAAAGTAATAGAATTTTAGTAACTTGATTAGTGACGCAATTATATTGCGTCACTTCTATATATGTTATTCTTAAATAAATTTTTAGTGTTTTGAAAATATATAATTGATTTAAATTTTACTTTCAAGGGGAAATAAAGATGGATAAATATCAAATTATAAGATTAGCCATGGATCAAATGTCATTAGATTTAGCATGCTCACCAAATGATTTTGAGAAAATGGAAAATACAATTGTTACATATAAACAGCTTGAAGGAAGAAGGATATTTTCTTCAGAAGACTATTTTATTAAAATTGCAACTTTTGGTAAAGGTGCTGTAGTATCTTCTAATCCGCTTATACATGATTGGTGTAAGGATTTCTTTAGCAAACACAGAGGAATAGATTGCTTTGAGCATCCAATAATGTGTGAGATAGATAAGGAACTTAATAAATATGGTAAAAAGTTAAATGCAATACATGAACTATATTTACCAAACTGCAATTTTAATCAGAAATTAGATAAAGTAGCAGAAGTAAAATGGTTTGAAAAAGAAGAGATACCGAGTTTATATAAAGATGAAAGATTTAAAAATGCTTTACTTTATGATGTTAATTCTCCTAGACCTGATATATTAGCTGTTGCTTCATATGACGGAGATAAAATAACAGGTATGGCAGGAGCAAGTATGGATTGTGAAAAGTTTTGGCAAATTGGAATTGATGTGCTGCCAGAATATAGACAAAAAGGGATTGCTAATTATCTTGTAGGACTTCTATCTAATGAGATTCTCAAAAGAGGAGCAATCCCCTATTATGGAACCTGGTGTTCAAATATTGCTTCACGAAATATAGCACAAAACTGTGGTTTTTTCCCAGCATGGGTGGAAATGTATTCTGTAGATAGTAATCAAACTGGTAACAAGGAAGAACATCTTGAAGCACAATAAGGAAAGTTATATCAGCGTCATCCAATAAAGTTCTATAGATAGAACAATAACAAATTAATAATAAGTTTCATAGGAGATATAAAATGTTAAGGAATATGACTTCAACTTATGTAATTTTTAATAATAAGATTTTATTGCTTTATAGAGTTGGTTCAAGAGTAGTGGAACCATCATGGTGTGGTATTGGCGGACATTTTGAAAAAGATGAGTTAAATAATCCTAGAGATTGTGCAATAAGAGAGCTATTTGAAGAAACTGGTATTACGGAAAGTGATATTGGATATTTGGAATTAAAATATGTTACGCTCCGAAAAAAGAATAATGAGATACGTCAAAACTACTATTTTTTCACAGAACTGCATAATACGGATATAGATATTAGTACATGCAAAGAAGGCACATTGGAATGGGTCGAAATTGAACAAGTATTGAATAGAGCAATGCCTTTCACAGCAAGAGAATGTTTGAAGCATTATCTAACCATAGGTAAAGACGATGAAAAATTATATGCAGGCATTGCAACTACAAGCGGCGTTGATTTTATAGAGCTATAAGAATTTTAGAAAGAATCTAGAAGTAATACTCTACAAAAGTTATAACTTGTAGAATTTAGATTATTTATAGAAAAGGAAAATGATAAAATAATGAAAACTTTAATATTAAATGGTTCTCCAAGGAAAAAAGGTGACACTGTAAGTCTAATAAATAAAGTTATAGAAGATTTAAATGGTGAGTATAAAATTATCAATGCATATTATTGTGATATTAATCCATGTGTCGATTGTAGATACTGTTGGAACAATACTGGTTGTTGCGTAAATGATGAAATGCAAGAAGTTTATAAATACATAGAAGAGTGTGACAATATTTTAATTGCATCACCTATTTATTTTTCAGAATTAACAGGGGCTTTGTTAAATGTAGGTAGCCGTTTACAAACTTATTTTTGTGCCAGATCCTTTAGAAAGGAGAAGCCAATTGTGAAAGCAAAAAAAGGAGCAATAATTATTGCAGGTGGCGGTGATGGTAATGTTAATAAATCTTATGACACAGCTTGTTGTTTACTTCATCATATGAATGCATTTGATATTTTACCAGTAGTATTCAGTCATAATACAAATGATATATCTGCTGTTGAAGATGAAGTTGCGTTATTAGGTGTGAAAAGTATTATAAGATTTTTTAATGAATAGCATTAATTAGTACAGGGGGTGATTTTATTGAAAATTGAAGCTGATTTTTTAGACCGCGATGGCACTATTGGAGGAAACGGGCATTTCATTCATCCAGATGAATTTAAACCATATGAAAACCTTTTCAGTGCAATAAAAAAACTAAAAGATAGAGAAATAAGGATATTTGCATTTACAAATCAACATAGAATATCTAGAGGGGAAGCTAAGCTTGAGGATTTCAGAAAAGAATTCAAAAGCTATGGTTTCACAGACTCATACATATGCCCTCATGAAATGAATTCGAATTGCGAATGCCAAAAGCCAAAACCAGGTATGCTATTACAAGCAGCTAAAGATTATAATTTAAAATTATCAAATTGCATTGTTATAGGTGATGTTGGAGCTGATATGATAGCAGCAAATACTGTAGGGACAATTAAGATTTTAGTAAGGACAGGCTGGGGGAAGGGAAGTCTAGATGAATACAGATATCTTTGGAAAGAGGTTGAACCAGATTATATAGCCGGGGACATATTAGATGCAGTAAGTTGGTTGATAAATAAATATTGTTAGGTGACTTTGAGAATATAGAGTATAGGGAGGAGCAACCTGGATAAGGGCTCTGTGGGTCTAGTTTAGAGTCATATGCCATGGCAATATCGGATTAGTTTTTCCAAGTCTTTATTTAGATTTTTAGCTTAAATTATAATGGTTTAATTAGTAAGATAAGGCTTCTTCATATTAAGCGAGGTGGACATCATTTGGAACGTATCATGATAATCGGAGGTAATGGTTGCGGAAAAACAACATTTGCTAAAATATTATCTGACAAGTTGAAATTGCCTTTAATTCATCTTGATGTATTATATTGGAGAGATAATTGGGAAACTGCATCCAAAGATGAATTTGATGAGCTATTGCTTCAAGAGGTTATAAAGTCTAAGTGGATTATAGATGGAAATATTAGTTATTCAATACCACTTAGGTTAAAATATTGCGATACCGTTATATATATGGATTACTCTCGAGTGACGTGTGTTTATGGTGCAATAAAACGAGTTGTGAAAAATTTTGGTAAAAGTCGTACTGACATGGGCGGACATTGCCCTGAAAGATTTGATATGAAGAAATTTAAGTTTTTTAAATCTGCTTGGAATTTTAATAGGAATAACAGAAAGCGTTATTATGATATGCTACAAAACGCAAACGACATTGAAATAGTTATATTGAAGAATCGCAGGCAAATGCGAGAGTTTTTGCAAAGATTATGAGTATAATCAGAAGGCAGATTACTATAATCTTTCTTTAAGTGGATATGTAGGTATTACTTGTCACGGCACATAAACCAGCATATTTGCGCAAGGGTGTACTCAAGCACAATTCTAGGGCATTAGGTAACTCCCCAAAATGTGAGAAAGGTAATGAAGTTAATTTACTTGCGAGATATTAGTTTTAAAACGGTATTTATATAATAGGAGGGGCTAATTATGTTAAGATCAATGATGCAGGTATATGTTAAGGGTAGTGTTGAAGCTGTTCAATTGTATCAAAAAGCTTTTGATGCGAAATTGGTAAGCGAATATAAAAATGATGACGGAAGTTATATGCATGCTGAATTAGATGTGTTTGGACAAATATTAGCGCTATCAGAATCAATAGAAGAAAAAAGTATAACTGGCAATACCATGCAATTCTGCTTGCATTTTGGTGAAGCCAATAAAGAACTTGTAGAAAAAGCTTTTAAGGTTTTAGAGCAGGATGCACATATTTTGATTCCTTTAGGACCATGTTTTTATAGTTCTTGTATGGTTAGTTTTATTGACAAGTTTGGCGTTAGTTGGTGTATCTTTGCATAACTACATATATGGCAGGATAAACGATTGATGGAAGAGGACGTTTAAGGGCTTCGAACAATCCTTTGAAGTATCGTTTGAAAAAACATGAGAATAAAATAATATTAGAAAATCACAAAACAAAAATAATTGTGTATATTTGGAGGAAAAATGAATGGAAGAAGTATATATAGTATGTCCAACTTATAAAAACAACCAGATTACATTAAGGCAAACGAATTTAGATGATAAAGAAGAATTATTGAAGTGCTATTCTGATAAAGAATCGGTTCCCTTTTTTAATTCTGATAATTGCAATGGAGATGATTTTTATTATACTTCATTAGATAGAATGAAACAGGCAATTGACTTTTGGAACTTTTCATACACTAATCACTATTTTGTAAGATGGACAATTATTTTAAATAGTACTAATGAAATAATGGGAACGATTGAGATGTTTCATAGGATAGCAGAAGATGATTTCAATCACTATGGTGTTTTAAGAATAGACTTACAGAGCAAATATGAAAAACAGGAAGTTATTGACGCTATACTAGAAATTACAAATGAATCTTTTTATTCCCTATTTAATGTGAAATCTATACTTACAAAAGCAATTCCAGCAGCAAAGGAAAGAGTTATTTCGTTAAAGAAAAACGGATATATTCCGTTGGGTAAAAAATTTATAAAACATGATGACTATTATGTAAGAACAATAGCAGATTAAATTGTGCGTTATTTTAGTTAGAATAAATATCACTTTTTTGTAAGAACTATGATGTTAGAAAGAGGTGTCACCGCCCAGGACATAGGACATAGTTACCTAACGGAATAGCTGATATAGAACTCAAGGAGGTAATAATAATGGAAAACGAAAAATATTCAGAAGAAGAGATTGATATATTTTGGAAAGAGTTTTTGATATAAACGGGCAGATGTGAAACAACAAAGTATTTAAGCGTATTTCATTTTGAATTAACTGAAAAGTGGGCCAATGAATTGTTGTGCTTGGTGATTTAAGTATTGTCACTGATTGGGAAGGTATACCACGATGTGTTATTGAAACAATTGCTGTAACAATTATTCCATTTTCAGATATTACTTATGATGTTTGTAAACGTGAGGGGGAAGATGATACATTAGAATCATGGCGTGCGGGACATATAAAATTTTTTAGGGAAGAAGGAAGTAAGATTGGATATGAATTTAGGAATGACATGCCAGTGATTTTTGAAGATTTTGAAGTAGTATACCAAGTATAGGCTTTATAGGTAAAATAAATCTAGTTCTAAATTTTATAATATATGTACATCGGAGGTTTTATTGATTCAAATTTAGTAGAAAAGTGTGAGCTAAAAGTTAATTATATAGTGAGAGGATTGATTTTATTGCTTAAAGTAAATGAACTTAGCTCAAAAGCTATTGATAATATTACATATGATGATAGTCCGAGCTTTTCAGGAATTGTTGCTGGTGAATGTAAAGGAGATATGTGGGTTGATGATGTAGATAATCCTAATATTGCATTGGTTGCTTCATTTGCAGTAGGTGGTTTTTCAATATTTGGAGAGCCTATTGATATTGAGGTTTATAACAAATTCAAAGCTTTTATGATAGAAAATATGTTTTACAAATTGAAAAGCAAGGGTGTTGGTTATTTTGAGTTTTCTATTGAGTCTGAGAAAGCAAAACCATATATTCTCGAAATATTTAGCAATAAAAATATTCAAACTGAAGATGAATATACCTTCCGTAAGAATGATAAAAATAATGAAAGCATCATAGTTCCAGATGGATACGAAATATTTAAAGTTGATTCTGAGTTTTTGAGGAAATTGGAAAGTGGTGTATTTGATAATCAAGAATTTTTGGTAGAACGTTTGTTAGAATCTTGGGGTACCTATAACGATTTTCTTAAAAAAAGTTTAGCGTTTGTGGCAGTTAATCAGAATAGAATAGTTGCTGTTATCGTTGGAACAGCAAGATTTAAAAATATAATTCCAATTGATATTGAAACAGAAGATAGTCATAGAAAAAAAGGCTTAGCACTTGCTCTGACACGACACTTTGTAAATGAATGCATAGATAATGGACTTATAGCCCAATGGGATTGTGTTGATTCTAATATAGCTTCAAAGAGAACAGTAGAGAGGGCTGGATTTAAATTCTTGAAAAAAAATACGGTTTATTGGTTTGAAATTTGAGTAAGATATGACAAATTGCATTGAAGCTTTCATAAAATGTGTAATATGGGGAATGGTATTTGACATCTATTAGATACTCATAAATATGGACTAAATTCAATAGGAGATTGTCTTATTGAAAATCAGGTAATAAAAAAACAAATTATAAAGTTTCTAAATTTGTAAGATATAAAATTATAAAGTTTATCCGTAGGAATTTAATCATAAAGTTATTATCCGTCTTTCTGATGCAAAGAAAATTGAATGGTAATAAAAACATTTCATAACATAATATTTCTACCGCAGTTTTTCCAAAAGGCTATGATTTTAAACCTATAATAAGAGATAGAGGATATATATGGGAAAGGGTTATGGATAATGCATTTGGGAATTATAAGGCGGGTGATTTTGAATATGTGATGGTCGACAATTATGCATATTTACCAAAAAGAGTATATATCTTGTTTGATGAGAATAAAAATCCATGCGGTACTGCATCAGCATGGAGCCAGCTATGGCATTGGGTTGAGGATTCAGGGTATATTATTTTTGTTGGAGTGATTCCATCGCACCGTGGTAAAGGCTTAGCAACTCAAATGGTATTAGACCTATGTCAGGTTATTAGAAATAGAGGTCAGCATAGTGTACTGCTTGATGTAGATAGCGATAACCTACCTGCTATAAAAAGCTATATAAATGCTGGATTTGTATTTGATAATTGAAAAATCCCCTAGATAATGATTGAAAAATCCTCTAGGTGAGTTATTACTTGAGAATTAAAACCGATTGCCATTGACATGGAGCCTCTATAAGCATGATTCTTTTGCCTTGGAAAGGCCTTATGCACTAAGGCTTATGCCAAAGTAAAGGCTATCATACTTATCTCTCCATGTAAATGGTGCGCTACGCCAATCTAACAATATATTATCAATTGAAATTAGAGGTAGAGGAAATTTCAATTATAAAATGGAGGAAATTTCAATTATCATAAACAGTAATCTATTCAAATATAAGTTGAAGCATAGATAATATATATCTTGAAAGGGTGAAAATAGTGTATAAAGAAACAAGGTGGGCAAAGGAAATAATTGAATTACAACGAGAAGATGGTTCGTGGGGATATTTCCATACATTATCAGAGCCTAGTAAAAATCCTATTACTACCGAACAGGCATTAAGACGACTGCAAATCTTAGAATATACTATTAAGGATACATGTATTGAAAAAGCTGTTGAATACATGCATGATTGTCTAATTGGTAAAAAACAAATGCCTGACAGACGTGAAAAAATTCATGATTGGGATATATTTACACAATTAATGCTTTCAACATGGATACGAAGATTTACTAACGATGATATTGAAGCTAATTATGTTGCTGATGTATGGGCTTGGATTATCTCATCTGCATTTAGAACAGGTGAATATTCTCATGAGGATTATCTTGCAGCATATAAACAGGTGTTTTCACAAAGAGCACAAGGCGGCAGATTAATTGACTTTGTTTCCTTTTATCAGGTATCTCTCACAGCTGATAGATTTAGTCAAGAAATGGAGGAACTTGTATTTGATTATATTATGAAACATGAAAATGGTATATATTATTTAGGATATAATAACTCTTTATGCAATCTTCCTGTAGAATTTAATTCAAAAACAGCAAGTCGTTTTCTTGCATCCATAGAAATAATGACTATGTATAAACATAATAACCACAAGTTAAAATTCGTTGAAGAATGGATTGGGAAAAATAGGGACGAAAATGGGACATGGGCCATGGGTAGTAGTGTAAAAGATTATATTTACTTTCCACTATCTGACTCATGGAAAAGCAAAGAGTCCAGAATCACTGACATTACTTATAGATTAGAGAAACTATTATGTTTGATTAACACTGCAAATGAAGATATGAGTGGCCAGTGTATAGTTGACAGATAGTATCTAAGAGTGCACTCTGATTCCCCAGGAACTCCACTTTATAGAACAAAACACCTAGTACAAGGGGTAATGAATGTAGAAAGTCACTGCTTAATTAGTCAATTGCAAACGAATACATAGGGGGCATTTGCGATAGTGATTGATAAGGAAAAAAGTAAAGAATTTATAATGTTATAAGTTAAAGCAAATTTAAGAAATTATAGGGGGATAAATAATGCAAATTATTGAAGTTAACAGAGATAATGCAGAGATGCTTGTCATATGAGTCAAGATGAAGGAATTATTGGACAACCTCTAGTGAAAAGGAATTCAATTAAATTCTAGGTTAGGAGTGATATTTTTTGATTTCATATAAAGTTTATTGTGATGATTTGAAACAATTAGAAATAGAAGAAGGTTTTTTTGAAGGCTGGCCAAACCCTCCCAGTAAAGAAAAGCACAGAAAAATATTAGAGAAAAGCTACAAGTCTTTAGTAGCAATAGATGAAAAAAGTAACAAAATAATTGGATTTATTAATGCAGTTAGTGACGGGGTGTTATCGGCTTATATTCCTCTTTTAGAAGTATTGCCTGAATATCAAAAACAAGGTATCGGATCAGAGTTGATTAAGAAAATGCGAGAAGAATTAAACGATTTTTATATGGTTGATTTGTGTTGTGATGAAAGCTTGCAAGCATTTTATGAGAAATTGGGCATGATGAAATCTCAAGGAATGATATGTAGAAATTATAAATACCAGTGTGGAAGAGAGTTATAAGTTTAAACAAAAGCTTCTTTGTTAACGTGACCATAGAAGCTTTTATTAGAGAGGATAGTTTAAACATGATAAGACTATTGTATGGAATATCCAATTCGGCAAAAATACAGCATATGGAGGGAATGATTGATAAGCTAGGAATAGAAGTAGTGAGTTTAAATGATGTAGGTAATCCAGTTATTAAACAAATTAGTGAAATAGGCAATGACCCATTAGAAAATGCCAGAATTAAAGCTATGTCATACTATATAGAATTAAAAATGCCTGTATTTTCTTGTGATTCTGGGTTATACAATGAATAGATTTATAGAACTAATTTTTGAGGTGATTTACATGGAGTTAATAGGAGAAAAAATAGTATTGAAGCCGTATACATTAGAAAGATGTCATGAATTTTACGAAAATTATATTTCAGATCCAGCAATGACATATGATAATTATATTTATAATAAAGAGGATGTAGATACATATTATCAAAACAAAGTTCTAGATACAAAAAGACAATTCTTTGCAATCTGTTATGATAATAAAGTTATTGGTGAGATTCAACTGAAGCGCATTGATTTTGAAAAGCTATGTGGGACTCTAAGTATTCATTTGGTAAATGACACGGTTAAGGGAAAAGGATTTGGAACAGAAGCAGAACGATTATTAATTGAATATGTGATAAAGGAACTAGGACTTCGCACGATTTATGCAGATACCATACATAGAAATAATAGAAGTAAACACATTTTGGAAAAGCTGGGATTTGAGCATATCTATGATGATGACGTATTAGCATACTATAAATATTGTGTTGAGTAAATTTGTAGTTGAGTTATTGGAGATAGGTTGCTGATTAGTTATGGGATTACGTCAGATGAATTATCAGAAGTTATTATGAAAAATTACTTAAAAACGGGGGGAGAGAATCATGAATAGATTAGAAGATATTCGTAAGATTGTTGATAAGATTTTGATGGACCAATCTAATTTAGAAGAAAGACGTTGCGGATATGTTCACCTATATGGAGTATCGGCTATTTGCAGTCTGCTTGCTTTGAAACGTGGACTAGATGTTGAACTCTGTACAATTGCAGGAATGCTGCATGATATTTGGACATATAAAGCTGGATATAGTGTTGAACATTCAAAGTTAGGAGCAATTGAAGCAAGAAAAATTCTAACTGAGACTAGCTGTTTTAGCGAAGAAGAGATTGATATTATTTGCAATTCTATATATAGTCATAGTAATAAACAAGAAATAGATAATACTTACGACGAAATATTAAAGGATGCCGATGTACTTCAGCATTATTTATATAATACAAGTCTTCCAATCATTGAAACTGAGGAAGATAGATTAAATATGTTATTTAAAGAATTAGGGATTAGTTCATAGTTCTAAAACAAATTAAGTATTAAATCTTTGGCTAATTTCCAGTGTGCCAGTTTCTTTGAGTTGTTTTCACGATTTATTGAAATACCAGAGGAAATTATTCAATGCTCTGGGACATAATCTAGGTATTAATTCGTTAAACATATCTATTGCTTTAAATGAAAATGTATATTAAAATAATCAAAAACATAAGGAGTTGAATATAATGATTTTATATGCTGCCATATTAGAAACTATAGATCCTAAAAAGGATGCGGAGATACTAGATGTACATAAGGCTTATCTTCAGAAATACATAGACGAGGGAAAGATTTTTGCAAAGGGACCATTTACTGATCATAGCGGAGGGCTTGTTATTTATAAGGTAGATAGCTTTGAAGAAGCTAAAAAACTTGCTGAAAATGATCCAGCAGTATTAGAAAAATCTAGAACCTTAACTTTAAAAGAATGGAGAAGTAATATAGAATAATTTTTTTTACTCCTTGATTAAACATACCCCTATAGGGTATAATAATAATACAACAAGAAATCAAGGAGGAATTTTATATGGCAAATGTAGTTATTTATTCAAGCAATACATGTGGATATTGCGCATTAGCAAAGGAATATCTTCAGGGAAAAGGAGTAAACTACGAAGAAAAAAATATCAGCACTGACCCTGCGGCAAGAAAAGAATTAATGCAAAAAGGATATATGGGAGTTCCTGTGATTGTAGTAAATGGAGAAGAAATAGTAGGTTTTGACAAATCAAGATTAGAACAACTTTTATAAAACAATCTAGTCAAGTAAATATGATTTTATGATATCCAAAACCCAGTAAAGAATCTTCATGATATTCTGGAGGATAAAAAAGAATTAACCCTATATGTGGAAGATGAAATTCACATATAGGGTTTTTTGTTGTTTCTTACATTATTCTTAATTATTCGTACTACCACAATTTATTTTTAGAAATATAGTATAATAGAATGGTACGCGGAACAAAATAGGAGCATTTTCGTTAAATATTTATAAACAATGTTAGGAGGATTGAGATTAGGATGTACAAAAGTTTGAAGACTACATTATTATTAGCAACTGTTATTATACTATTTTCTTTTGGCTTTTCTACAGTAAGCTATGCAGAAGAACCATTTGAAGTTAAGGCAAACATAGGCTTCAATGGATTTTATAAGTATGAGTACGATACACCCATAAATATTGAGATAAAAAACAATCTTAAGGATGTAAATGGGAAAATACAAATTCTTTTTGAGAATAGGGCCTTCACAGGGAAAAAGCTTTATGTTGCCTATACTAAAGACTTAGATATAGCAAAAGGTGCTGCTAAGACAATAAACATGGAGCTTAAACTAGATAGGTACATAGGCGAATACAAAATCAGAATCCTGGATAGAAATGATAAGCTTATATGGGAAGACAAATCAGTGGCTATGCCAAGTGCTAAAGCAGCCAATGTAGTAGGTATTGGGATCTTAAGTGATGAATTTGAATCATTATGGTATTTACCGCTTATGACATTTCCAAATGGAGATGAGAAAGGCAGCAATAGATCCACAGCCATGTGTGACCTAGATGGAAAACTGCCTACAGACAAAAGATATTTAAACATGCTAGATGTAATTTTAATAAATAACTATAACACTGAAAACCTGACTGCAGAAGAAAGAAATGCTTTAATTAAATGGGTAAATAACGGCGGTGTGCTTTTAATAGGTACTGGGCCTAATTACAACAAGACCTTAAAAGGTCTAGGTGATATAAATTATATAAATATAAATGGAACCACAACAATTACCGAATTTAATAATATGAAAGATTCCAGTGGAAATCCCTTTATTCCTAGTTCTCCACTTTCAATAATTAATGCTGCATCAAGTGCAGAAAGTATCATTCTAAAAGAAGGAAATCATCCTATTATTTTTAGTCGAAACAGCGGCAATGGAAAAATTATCATATCTGCCTTCGACCTTGGTTTAAGTCCATTCATAGATTGGAGTGGAAAAGATAAATTTTTAGAAGGAATATTAACTAGCAATATTTCAGTTAATTTTTCTAAAAATACTATGATTGTTAACAATCCACCTAATAGATTTTCTTATTTAAATCAATACGTTCCAAGTAATAAAGTACCTTCTGTAAAAGTAATAGTCATTATTTTAATGATATTTACTGTAATAGTAGGTCCTATAAACTACTTGATATTAAAGAAACTTGACAAGAGAGAACTAGCTTGGATTACCATACCTTCCATAGCTGTGATTTTTTCCTTGACTATGCTTATTTGGGGGGCTGGTACTAGCTTCAAAAATCCTCTTATGAATAATGTATCTATAATTAATTTTAATAAAGACTTGAAAAGCTTTGATGTCAACACTTATGCAGGTGTCATAAGCTTCAAAAATGGAGATGTGAATATTAGCTCAGGAGAAAATACAGAAATATTTCTAGACGATAGAAATGGTAGAACAGATTACACGGAGTTTAATGAAAATGACATTTATTTAGAATACATTCTACAAAAGAACAAGACCATTTCCTTTAAAAAGAGGAGTCTTTGGGATGTACGCCAGATTGCATTGAAGGAAACTAAGGAGTTAGAACAGGGTATTTCTCAAGAAGTAAAGATAAAGAACAATACAATATCAGGAGAAATCAAAAATAATTCAACAATAGATTTACAAGATGCTATTATTTTTTATGGACTTGACTTCTATAAACTAGGTGATATCAAAAGTGGAGAGTCAAAGCAGATAAACTTTACCCTAAATGCATCATCTGGTAATACTAATATAACTCTTCCTATGAGTAAAAATTTTTATCAGGTATTAGATTCAATTTATCCTTGGAATAGAGGACCTAGAACTAGAGGAAATCAAGATGATATCCTTCCTCAAGAAACAAAGAGAGATATATTAGAAGGATTTTTCCAATCTAGTAACTTCTATAATTATGGCAAAGGAGCTTTTCTAATAGCTTGGAATACTGATAAACTATCTAATGATATAGTTGTAAATGGTAGAACTGCAGAGAGAATAGATAGGAACATCATTACAATGCCAATAAATATAAGCTATGAAAAGGGTGCAACAGTTGAAATACCTTGCGGTCTGCTATCTCCAAATATAGTAGAAATGACAGGCGTAAACTTAGATCCTTATGACAGAAGCTTTTATGGTCAAGGCAATGCAGTTATGTCAATAAAAACAGACGAAAAAATTGATTTTTAGGAAATAAATATTGACTTAACACATGGAAATCTCTCTTCTAATAATAAAGTCTGGATATTTAACTATAAAACTAATCAATGGGATGGATACACAAGTTTTACTATCCTAATAGATAGCAACAATAAAAACACCTACTACAATGAAACATATGGTACAAAGATAAAGATAGAATTAGACGGAAGAGATCGAATATGGATGCCTGCATTTTCTGTAAAGGGGGTAGCTAAATAGATGATTAGAATAGAGAATTTGACTAAAAATTATGGAAAGTTCACAGCAGTAGATAATCTTTCCCTTGAGATTAAAGAAGGAGAGATATTTGGCTTTGTAGGACCTAATGGTGCGGGAAAAACTACAACCTTAAGAATGATAGCTACTCTGTTAAAACCAACATCTGGGAAAATATATATTGACGATATAGATGTATCTAAAAATATTAAAGAAGCAAGAAATAGCATAGGATATATGCCAGACTTCTTTGGAGTCTATGATAATCTCAAAGTAGACGAATATCTAGAGTTTTATGCTGATATTGCAGGATTATCAAGAGAGCAAAAAAATAAAATGATTGGAGAACTTTTAGAATTAGTAGATTTATCTCATAAAATAGATTCCTATGTAGACTCATTATCTAGAGGTATGAAGCAAAGACTTTGCTTGGCTAGAAGCCTTATCCATAATCCTAAGTTTTTAATATTAGATGAGCCTGCATCAGGTATGGACCCAAGAGCTAGAGTTCAGATGAAGGATATATTAAGGGAACTTAAGAGAATGGGAAAAACCATATTAATAAGCTCTCATATTTTACCTGAATTAGCTGAGCTTTGTACTAGTATCGGCATAATCGAAAGAGGTAAGATAGTTATAAGTGGTACTGTTGACGAGATAATGAAAAAAGTTACAGGTACAAATGGAGTACGTATAAAAATTTTAGATAATATGGAGAAAGCAATTAATCTTTTAATGGAGGAGCCATTAGTATCTGATATATATGATAATGACAATATTATTGAATTTGGATTTAGTGGCAGCGAAGAAGATATGGCTAATCTAATTAAGAAGCTTGTAATAAAAGAAGTACCAATAGCTTCATTTAATCCACTTCAAAGCAACCTTGAAGAAATATTTATGCAGGTTACGAAAGGAGATGTGGAATGATGAATCCAGTTTTAAAGAAAGAATTAAAGACAAGAATGAGAACCTGGAGAACACCTGTGATGATATCTTTTTATGTACTGTTATTGTCACTACTTGTACTGCTAGTATTTGCAGATATGATTTTTTCATATAACAATTATAGAGGTATAAGACTAGATACTGTTAAAGAAATGTTTTTCGTATTTACTATATTTCAATTGTTGTTGCTAATATTTATCGTTCCAGCTACTACAGCAGGCAGCATATCTGGAGAAAGAGAGCGTAGCACATTAGAACTATTAATCTGTACAAGGATGTCCAGCATTTCAATTATACTAGGTAAGCTTTTTTCCTCGCTTGCTGAGGTAATAATTTTGTTAGTTGCATCTATACCTGTTATGAGTACATTTTTCATATTTGGAGGAGTTTCTCCTGGGAACATTGTACTAATTTTTAGCTTTTATTTTGTAACTGCAATACTTTTCGGAAGCATAGGCATTTTCATGTCTACATTCTTTAAAAAGACTTCTACATCAACTGTGGCAAGCTATATGGTTGCGCTATTTTTACTGGGAGGAACCTTTTTTATAGTTTTATTAAGTAGAGTATTTTATTATCTACCTAGGGGGCTATCTATAACTCAGACCTTCCCCATAATTTTATATGCTAATCCTCTTAGTGGGCTTGGGTCAATATTATTTAAAATGATGGGTACAGATATTTTAAGCGGATTTATAGGAAGGGGAACTAGTGGTAATCCTCTATTACCTCTTTATATTAACTTAAGTTTTGACCTAGTAGTATCAGCTATATTGCTGTATTCAGCATCATTAAAGATTAATCCCATGACTAGACTTGGTGGAAAGGCTAGAAGAAAAAAATCAGCAAAAAAATCTAAATAAGGATTGGTTATTATGCTTGATAAGAAATTAATAGAGTTATTGAAGCCTTTAAGGACTAGGTATTATTTTAGTAAATTGATGATATATGCATCATATTCACTATTGGTATTTTCATCAGTTTTACTAGTAATAATGACTTTGTCTAGAATAATACCAGTCACATTCATATGGACAAAGATAATAGCAGCCTTAATTGTATCTTTAGTATTGGGATTTTTATGGTCTATGTATAAGTATCCTTCCCTTTATGATACAGCACGGCTTGTAGATACTTTTGGGCTAAAGGAAAGGACTATAACTGCATTAGAGCTTAAAGGAAACAACTCAAAGCTTGCAGAATTACAAAAAATCGACGCTGCTAGTAGCTTAGAAAAAGAGGATATAAAGAAACAAATTTCTATTAAGCCATCTATGAAGATAGTTATTATTGCCATGATAATGATATTTTCTTCATTTATCTTAGGCTTTATTAATACGCCTTCCCATGAAGAAGCACTTCTTAAAGAGAAGAATAAAAACATAATTAAAAACGAAATTGAAAACATTAAAAAAGTAGAAAAAGAGATAAAGGAAGAAAAGTTACTTACATTAGAAGAGAAAAAACAGATAGAAGATACTCTTAAAGAGTTAAAGAAGAAACTAGATAAATCTGAGAATATGAAAGATATCCAAAAAGAAGCCTTAAAGGCCAAAAAGGAGCTTAAGGATATAGAGAAACGATTAAGACAAGAAAAATTAGAAGATATAGCAAAGAAGCTTTCTGATAAGGAGTTTACTAAAAAGCTTGCAGAAAACTTTAAAAATAGAGATGCAGAAAAGACTGCTGAGAGCATAATCAAAATGGCAGAACAGCTTAAAAACATGGATAAAGAACAGCTTGATAATCTAGAAAAGGATTTATCTGCACTAGCTGAACAGCTTAAAGATAATCCAGAGCTGGCAAATGCATTTAAACAAATATCTAATGCTATTGCACAAAACATAGAAGGTAATATGGATGATGCCAAGATATCAAATAGCCTAAATAGCTTAT
>CAZUFW010000018.1:0-18031 GCA_964619895.1 uncultured Clostridia bacterium
TCTGGTCTGTTGCCGCCTCCTGGGTGATTTAGGTCTATTATGGTCTTTATTCTGTTTCCAAATCCGTCATATGTGTATTCTGTCTGGTCTCCATGTTTGTTTGTTACTTTTATTAGGCTGCTTGTTACGTCATATTCGTACTTATTAAATATTTTACCTCCAGTTCTTTCCTGGGTCAAGTTTCCTCTGTTGTCATATCTGTATTGCTTTCCTCCGTCTTCTTCTATGTCTTCGTATGTTCTTATGAGTCTGTTTAGTCTGTCGTATTCATAGTTTATTGCTTCTTCTACTTGGTCTATTTTCCATTCTTCCATCCTTATTCTGTTTCCTAGTGTATCATAGAAGTATTTTCTTGTTTCGTTGTTTCTTGTTACTTCTATTAGTTGGTCTATTTCATCGTATGTGTAGGTTATTACTTCTCTTTCTTCTCCTTCTTCTTTTTCTTCGTCTAGGTCGCTTTTATTTTTGTATGCTTTTGTTTTGTTTCCTGCTCTATCGTATTCGTATCTTAGTGTGTCTGTTATTTTTCCTAATGGATCTATTTCTTTTAGTTCTGTTATGTTTGATATTTGATTGTATTTGTATTGTGTTGTTGAGCCATTTGGCAGTACTCGTTCTATTAGGTTGCTTAGTTCGTCGTATTTGTATGTTGTTATTTTTCCGTATTCATCTTCTACTTTTGTTAGTCTGCCTAGCTTATCGTATTCGTAATATACTTTACTTCCATCTGGATATGTTATTGATTCTTTTTCTCCTGTTTTTGTCCAGGTGTATTCTATTTCTTTGTTTTCATAGTCTGTTACTTTTAATATTCTTCCTAGCGGGTCTAGTTCTAGATTTGTTATTCCCAGCCAGTCTTTCATCTGTATTAGCTGGCCTATTTGGTTGTATTCATATTCTATTTGTTTTTCTCCGTTGAAGTTTATCTTCTTTATATTGTTTAGTGGGTCGTATTGGTATGTTGTTATATATCCATCTTTATCTTTTACTTTTATTAGATTTCCGTTTGCGTCGTATTCGTATACTTTTACTTTGCCTTCTGCATCTTTTATTTGTGTTACTAATCCTCTTTTATCATACTTGTAGTATGTTGGCTGATATTCCATTCCTGTGTACGCAAAGGTATTATATACTGCTTGTGCTACTGTTTCTTCTTCTTTTCTTGTTTCTAGCTCTATTATTATTTCTTCTTGTTCTTCTTCATATACTTCTTCTTCATATACTTCTTCTACTACTGTTTGCCTTAACTGTCTTGTCGTAAGCATTTGTGATGTCATTTGTGATAATGTTTCTTCTGTTACACTTCTATAGGCATGTACTTCTGTTAGATTCCCTATTTTATCGTATACGTACTCTGTTGTATTTCCTAGTGCATCTGTTACTTCTATTAGATTTCCTAGTGCATCGTAACTAAACCATTCTGTGTTTCCATTTTCATCTGTTATTGATGCTACTTGTCCCATTTTTGTGTATGTATATTCTTTTGTGTTTCCTAATGCATCTGTTATTGTTTTTATTCTATTTAGCTTATCATATGTGTATCTTGTTATATTTCCTAATGGGTCTATTACTTTTGATACATTATTATTTTTATCGTATTCGAATTTTGTTATTGCTCCTAGTGGGTCTTTAATTTCTGTTGTATTTCCTAGGGAATTATATTTGTACTCTGTTACTGCTCCGTTTGGTTCTGTTACTGTTTCTACTAAGCCTAGATCATTGTAGGTAAATGATGTTATGTTGCCCATCCGGTCTTTTATTTCTTTTACTTTTCCATCTTTGTAGTAGTTGTATTCTACTGTATGGTTTAGTGGATTTATTATTTTCTATATTCTTCCTAATACATCATATTCGTATCTTGTTATTTCTTTGTTTGCATCTATGGTTTGCGTTAGCCTGTTTAGTTCATCGTATTTGTATTCTGTTACATTTCCTAATGGGTCTATAGCTTTTGTCATGTTTCCACTTGGGTCATATTGGTATTCGTATGTGTATCCTTCTGGATCTGTTACTGATATTAGACGATCTAATTTATCATATTTATATGTTGTTTTGTTTCCGTTGCCATCTATTGCTTCTTTAATATTACCTTTTGCATCATAATCAAATTTAGTTACGCCTTTTAATGGGTCTATTATTTGTTTTAGCTGATCTGCTTCATCGTATATATATTTTGTTACGTTTCCATTTTGATCCCATGCTTCTTTAAGTCTTCCATTTTTATTGTATACAAAGGTTCCGCTGTTTCCTAATGCATCTGTTACTTTTCTTATTTTCCCTGTGTCTGTGTACTCAAATTTTGTTCCATTTCCTAATGGATCTATTACTTTATTTACTCTGTTTAATGAATCGTATTCATATTCTGTTTTATTTCCTAATGGGTCTACTGTAGCCTTTACGTTTCCTTTTGGGTCGTATTCCATTCTGATAAAGCTTTGGTCTGGTTGTATTATTTTTTCTGGTAATCCTTTGTTGTTGTATATTATTTCTACTATTCTGTTCATTGGGTCTTTAGTTTTTGTTAGATTGCCTTTATTGTCATATATGTACTCATATATTGTTCCGTCTGGATATTTTACTGATGTTATGTTGTGAAATTCATCATATGTGTATCTTGTAATATTTCCTAATGGGTCTTTTACTACCGTTACATTTCCATTGTCATCGTATTCGTATTCATATGTGTTTCCTTTTTTGTCTGTAAATGAGGTTTTATCACCTTTTTCATTGAAGGTTACTTTAATTGCTCCATCTGGATATATGCTTTCTGTAATTCTAAATTTTTCATCGTATTTATATATAGTTTTTGTGCCATCTCTCTCCATAAGAGTTGTAGTTCTGTTTGCTTCGTCATATTCAAAGTACATTGTATTGCCATCTGCTAAGGTCTGCTCTATAACTCTTCCTTTATTGTCATATATGTTTGTTACACTACCATCTTTTAGTAGACTTATTATTCTTGTCATTCTGTGCTCTGAATCGTACTGGTATTCTATTGTGTTTCCTTCTGGATCGATATATGTTACAAGGTCGTCTCCATCGTAGTTATATGCTATATGTCTTCCTGTGCTATCTGATATTTCTCTTATTCGTCCATTACTATAATACTGTATTAGAAGGTATCCGCTATCGTTTCTTATTTCTCTTAGAAGCATTCCTTCATATCGGAGCTTTGTTGAGTTTCCGTTTGTATCTGTTATCTTTACTAGTTCTCCTCTTTCGTTAAAATCATATTCCCATTTGTTTTCCATTGTTAGTGTATATGTTTGGTCACGATGTTTTTCTAATTTTGTGTATATTCCTGTTGGTGATTCGTATTTGCCATTGGCCATCAGTGTATATGTTTGTCTATTACCATCGTAGGATATTATCTTTACTGTGCCATCTCCCATATCCTGAAGCCTATACTCCCAGTTATGGTGCCAGTTTGCTCCCAAATCTCCATAATACTTGTCTCTTGAGTTGTAGAATCTATTAAAGGATATTGGAAAACTGCCATCTATTGTTATATCTTCATAGCTATATATGAAGTTTCCTGTTGCTAGATTTACTGGGTCTTTACTAAATATGGTATCTCCTGATAGAAGGTCTATTATACCACATTTCTCATCCATTTTTTCTGGATCTGCAAATTCTGAAATTGGAGGTTCTCCATCTTCTTCTGGGTCAAATACTAAAAGGTTACTTCCTATTCCTAGCGCGTATGGCGGAGTAAGATTGTTGTCTTCAATAATTTTTGTATGCTTGTTTTCATTTCCATAGTAGTAAGCTGCTATTGCGGGAAGTCTATCATAAGGTCTTAGAGTATGCTTTAGCACGTTTATTGGCCCTAACTCTATTTTTTCTTCTTCATATACTATTACTGGACTTCCACTTTCGTCTAATATGGGGTTTCCTTCTCCATCTTTGGCTTCTTTAGGCACTTTATTTGTTTTTAGTGCTGTTATCTGGACTTCCTCGTATTCGGGCAGCCATACATCTACACTCCACATTCCAGGCTTTATTTCTGCTGTGTATGTCTCATTAAAACCATCCTTTTTATTTTTGCTTTTTATATATACTTCTACTGACTCTGTCATATTTTCTTCTGCTGAGCCATATACCATGAAATAGTTTCCGTTAACATTTGGTGATATGACTATATCATCTACAGCACTGTCCATGATTGTAACTTTTGTTACTGAAGGGAACCTGCCTGACCATTCATCTTCTTTAACTGGATCTATTACTATGGTGTATGTTCCATTTGGAAGGATATTGCCATTGTTATCTTTACCATCCCATGTTACTTCATTTGCTACGTAATCTCCTGGAAACATGTCTCCATTAATTATGTCAAATAGTTCATTTACACCGTTTAAAACAGTTATTCTAGTTTTATGTGGTATCTGAAAGTTCCATACTATTTTTACTGTTTCACCTGCATGTGGATTGAATATTGGTGGTTTTACATATTGAAACTTTGAATTCGGTTTATTATCTGTTGCAAAGGCTTGTGATGGAAATACTGCTACGAAAAACATTACTGATACTAGTACTAATGAAATATATCTTTGTAGTCTTTTTCCCATAAAGTCATTCCTCGCTTTCTCCTAGCTTTATACTTTTATAGCCTTTGAAGTTTTTCTAAGTATCTGTATAATATGGTTGCTGCTTCTGCCCTTGTTGCATTTTTTAGGGGCTGTAGCTCGTTGTTATTTCCTTGAATGATGCCATTTCCGACTGCTTTTTTCATAGCCTCATATGCCCAAGCGCTTATTTTTTCTGTGTCTTTGTATGCTGATAAATCTACTTCAGCTTGATTATTTAAATTATTTGCTTCTATATCCTCTAGTGCCCTTATTAGTATTGCTACCATTTGCTCTCTTGTTATTAACTGATTTGGACTAAAGCTTCCATTATATCCTGATATCCATCCCCTTTGAGAGGCTATATTTATATATGGTGCTGCCCAAAATTCTGGTGGGACATCGTTAAATACATTTTTGTTTGTATATGATAATATTTCTTCCTCTGTATAGATGCTGCTCACTAATATTTTTACAAATTCGGCTCTTGAAATCTCTTTATTTGGCTTAAAACTTCCATCTGTATATCCGTTGATTATTTCATGAGAGGATATTATATCTACTGTTTCTTTAGCCCAGTGATTATTCATATCTGTAAATGCTTTATTGTAAATCATAAGGGTTATATTATTTTCATTCGTGAGTTTTGCAGTTAGAATATTATTGCCGTAATCTCTGCTAGAAAGGATTCTCTTTAGTGAATTATCGTTGTTTAGTGCATATATGCATATTTTTCTTGGATTGTCGGTAGTTTTAATATTGCTATAATTCATTGATACTTCTATTGGTAATGAAGGCTTTATGTTTCCTTCTACTTCCCAGCTATAGACTTTAGAAATAGGTGTATAGCTAGTTTTTTGCAGTTTGTCTTTTTGATTTATTATTACATATACATCCTTGTCAAAGCTTCCTTTCTGGAATTTAAGTGTAAGTACTCCATCTTCTGATGTTAATATAGTTTCCTTATCTGCTTTTACAAGCATTCCTTTCTTTTCTTCTTTAATTTTTTCTACTACTGTTGTATCGTTAGGACTTGGTATTTTGTCGTTAGGCTTTCTATTTAATGCGTTATCTATTGAGTCTACCACTAAAGTATTTCCATCAAACCATATAACTCTGTCATTATCTATGAATGCTTGCTTTGGTACTATTCCACCTGGTGAGGTTATTGACTGCTCTGTTATTCTATCTGTCGTATTTAATACTAGTCTGTCATTTTCTATTACCAGCAGCATATTATTGGAAAAGGCTATAGGCCTGTGATTTTCTTCTCCTACTGTAAGCTTTGTTCTAAGGTCAGTTTTTGTATCATACATGTATACTTGACTAAACCCATCGTATCCTACCATCCATACTACTTTTCCATCATTGACTATTGGATCTGATTCATCTCCTAGTCCGTATGTTATCTGCTTTTCTTCTCTTTTTGAGATGTCATATATGTATATATCAAAGGTTTTTCCTCTATGATCCATCCATGCTATTATGTTACCGTCAAAGGATAGTCCAAATGCCTGAGCTCCATCTGATGATACTCGTTCTAATGTGGCATTTTTAATATCGTAGAGCATGATATCCTTGTTTCCATCCTTGTGGTCTACCCATACTACTCTGTTATTTTTTATTATTGGTTCTCTGTGATTTCCTTCTATATTAGATATCTTTTGTTCTGTTTTTTTCTCCATGTCATAAAGATAGATGTCATAGTTTCCTGGATTTTCTAAATAATTACGATTATCCTGCCATACTATGTAATTTTGCCATATGTCTGGATACCCCTGTATACCCGGGATATTGGTTATCTGAGTCTCTACCCCTGTTGTCAAATCTAGATGATAGATGTTCAGATTTCCACCTGAGCCTGCCATCCACACAGCATTATTTCCATCAATTCTTATATCGCTTAATGGCTGAGTCCTTATAGCTACACTCCCTTCTTTTGAAAATACTGTACTTGATATGAAAAGGACAAGTACAATTGATAAAAGCAGTATCTTTCTTCTTTGTGTCTTCATTAATTTGCCCCCTTTGTATTAAAAATTGGCATAAAAAAACTTCATATTACAAGTCTGAAGTTTTTTGTTTTGTATGCATATTATTGGTAATTCTATTTACTATTTCAAAATCCTTTCTAAAGCGACATAATACTACGGTATTATACAAAAATGGGATTAAAGTACTAGATAGTTAAATCGTAATTTGTTTTATAAAAAAAAAGCTGAATCTTCTCAGCTTTTCATTTTAGGTATATAAATATACCTAGGAAGTGCATTACACTTCCACCTAATACAAATACATGCCATATTGCATGGTTATAGGGGATTTTCTTTATTGAATAAAATATAGTTCCTAGGGTGTAGATTATGCCTCCTGCTAATAGCCAAATAAAAAATCCCTTTGGTACCATCTGTAACATAGGTCTCACGGCTATAACTACTATCCACCCCATAAGTACATACATGAGTACAGAAACCATTTTAAACTTATCAAATTTATTGTAAGTAAATATTTTAAAGCCTATACCAAATAACGCTATAGTCCATACAGCAGTTAGTATACCTATTCTCCAATATCCTGTCATAGATAGCAGTGTAACTGGAGTGTAAGTACCTGCTATAAATAAAAATATTGAGGAATGGTCAAATACTCTGAGTATCTTTTTTATTCTTTCATTTTGGAAGCTATGGTATAGGGTTGAGGATGTATATAGGCAAATGGAACAGAATCCATATATACTGAAAGCAACTATAGATATTGTACTTTTATCCCATATAGCATATATCAGTAAAATAGTTAAAGTAACCACACTAAATAATATACCTACACCATGAGTTATGCTGCTGGCTATTTCCTCCTTTAGAGAATATGCCTTCTTTGAAATTTCATTAAGGTCCAAAGCATTATTTAATTCCTTCATCAAATCACTCTCCTCTTTTAATATCTCTTAATATATTATATACCAAGTAGTATTAAAAAACACTAGTAGTAGTATTAAAAAACACTATAAATAAAAAAGGCTTCTATAGAAGAAGAAATAACGGAAATAACGAGGTCAGGCTTTTATAATTATAGAATTATAAAAGCCTGACCCCTTACCCTTTACCCTACTTACCCTAGACTATTTAATTACATATCTATATATCAATATAGCTTGATCTGGTTTTATCTTTACATCACCTTTTAAGAAGGTAACTTTTGTTCCATCGTCCAGATCAATTACTGAGTCTGTCAAACCTCTAACATAAGCTTGAACTGCGTCTGCATGTGCTAATTCAACGTTTTCTTTCACGCCCCAGGCGGTTGCCATTACAGCCTTTGGGTCTCATGTGTCACACATATTAGCTTTTCTTTCTTTAATGGAAGCAGCTATGCTTTGCTTTAGTGCTTTTTGTACATCTCCATCGTGTGCAAATAACATATTTCATTCCCTCCTATTTTCACTTAAGAATAAGAGTTCAGGTAAAGCATGCTCTACCTGAACTAAACACTAAATTATTTACTCCACTTCAATATAAGGTCTTTTGCTGCCTTAGCTTCGTCTATTCTTCTAACTGGTGTATCATGTGGTGCTTCCTTTAATAGCTGCGGATCTTTTTCGGCTTCTTCAGCTATTTTAATCATAGTTTCTATAAAGCCATCTAGAGTCTCAACACTTTCTGTTTCTGTAGGCTCAACCATTATTGCCTGATCAACTATTAATGGGAAGTATACTGTTGGTGGATGGTATCCATAGTCTAGAAGTCTCTTAGCAATATCTAGCGTAGTCACTTCTAAGTTATCTTCTTTTAATCCACCTAATACAAACTCATGTTTACATGTTTGATCTAATGGCAAATAGAAATAATGTTTAAGTTTATTAATCATATAGTTTGCATTAAGGACAGCTGTCTCACTTGCTTCTTTAAGACCTTCTGCACCCATTGCCAATATATAAGTATATGCTCTAACCATTACTCCAAAATGTCCATAGAAGCCTTTCATTTTGCCTATTGAATCTGGGCAATCATAGTTTAGAACATACATATCGCCCTTTTTCTCTACCATTGGACATGGAAGGAACTTAACTAAGTCTTCCCTTGCTCCAACTGGACCACTTCCAGGACCTCCACCACCATGAGGTGTTGAGAAAGTCTTGTGTAGGTTGTAGTGCATTACATCAAAGCCCATGTCTCCAGGTCTTGTAATTCCCATAATAGCATTCATATTAGCACCATCATAATACAATAGACCGCCAGCCTCGTGTACAAGGTCAGCTATTTCTTTTATGTTCTTTTCAAACAATCCAAGAGTACTTGGGTTTGTAAGCATAAGCCCTGCAATTTCATCGCTTAATACAGCTTTTAGAGCTTCCATATCTACTGCACCATATTTATCTGATTTTACTTCTACAATGTCAAATCCTGCAACTGCTGCACTTGAAGGGTTTGTACCGTGAGCTGAGTCTGGAACTATTATCTTAGTTCTCTTGCTATCTCCTCTTGAAGCATGGTAAGCTTTTATAATCCTAAGACCTGTTAGCTCTCCATGTGCTCCAGCTGCTGGCTGTAAAGTTGTTCTTGCCATACCTGATATTTCTGAAAGATATTTTTCAAGATTGTACATAAGCTCTAGTGCGCCTTGTACAGTTTCTTCTGGTTGATATGGATGTAGGTCAGCAAATCCATCAAGGGCTGCCATATCTTCGTTTATTTTAGGATTATATTTCATAGTACATGAGCCTAATGGATAGAATCCTGTATCTACTCCATAGTTTTTATTTGAAAGATTAACAAAGTGTCTTACCACGTCAACTTCACTTACTTCTGGTAATTCAACTTCTTTTTCATTTAAAAATTGGCTTGGTATGATTGAGTCTAGCGAAAGCTCATTTACATCATTTTTTGGAAGGCTATAAGCTGTTCTTCCTTCCCTGGAGATTTCAAATATCAAGCTATCGTAATTTCTTAGCATACTACATCACCTCCAAAGCGCCAACTAGTTTATCAATTTCTTCTTTTGTTCTCTTTTCTGTAACGCAGAAAAGAAGTCCATTGTTTAACTCGTTGTATTCTTTTCTAAGTTCATATCCACCAAGGATACCCTTATTTAGAAGCTCTTTATTAACCTTGCTAGCGTCTAGGTCGCTTGAAACTGCAAATTCTTTAAAGAATGGCTTGTCGAATAATGGCTTGAACTTACCAGACTTAACCATTTCATTGTAAGCATAATGAGCTTTTTGTGTGCTTTGTAAAGCAACTTCTCTAAGCCCTTTCTTACCCATTGTTACCATGTAAATAGCTGCCATAACCATGTTTAAACCTTGATTAGAACATATATTTGAAGTAGCCTTATATCTTCTTATATGCTGCTCTCTTGCTTGAAGAGTAAGCACAAAGGCTCTCTTTCCGTCCGCATCTATAGACTGGCCAACTATTCTTCCAGGAAGCTTTCTAACAAGCTTTGAAGTAGCAGCCAAGAATCCTAGGTGTGGTCCACCATAGTTTAGTCTATTTCCAAGAGACTGTCCTTCACCTACTACTATATCTGCTCCTAATTCTCCAGGAGTTTTTAATATCCCTAGTGAAATAGGGTCAACATACATTATTAGGTTTCCTTTATTTTCATGAATAACCTTTTCAACTTCAGTAACATCCTCTATTACTCCAAAGAAGTTTGGACTTTGAACTATAACTCCAGCAGTATTTTTATCTACTAGAGATTTTAATTTTTCTACATCTGTAACACCATCAACCATATCTACTTCTATTATTTCAATATCTCTTACTGTCAGATAAGTTTTAAGAACCTTTCTAGTCTCAGGGTTAACTGTCTTTGATACAATAATAGATTTACGTCTAGTATTGTCACAGGCCATTATAGCTGCCTCTGTTGCTGCAGTAGGTCCATCATACATGGATGCATTAGTTACGTCCATGCCTGTAAGATTAGTTATCATAGTTTGGTATTCAAATATTACTTGTAGTGTTCCTTGGCTTATTTCTGGCTGATAAGGAGTATAAGCAGTATAGAATTCAGACCTCATAGCAAGATGTTTTACTACTGAAGGTATGTAGTGATCATATGCTCCTGCTCCTAGAAAACACACTAATTCTTCTACACTTTTATTTTTATCTGTAAGGCTTTTCATGTGTCTTGCAATCTCTATCTCAGACATAGCCTCACTTATATTAAGCTTTCTGTTTAATTTTAGGTTGGCTGGTATGTCTGAGAACAAGTCGCTCACAGAGCTTACGCCAATGCTATCAAGCATTCGCTTCTTGTCAGCCTCCGTATTTGGTATATATCTATGCATAATACTATTCCTCCTTACTACAGAAGTCTTCGTATTCCTCAGCATTCATTAATCCTTTAAGTTCTGATTCATCAGAAAGTTCAATTTTTGCAATCCAGTTTGCATATGGATCTTCGTTAATTAATCCTGGTTCTCCATCTAAGTCTTCATTTACTTCAATAACTTTACCAGATATAGGAAGATAAGAGTCTGAAGCTGCCTTAACTGATTCAACTACTGAAAAAACATCTCCTGTACTTAATTCGTCATCAACTTGTGGTAATTCAACATAAACGATTTCCCCTAGTTTATGTTGTGCAAAATCTGTAATTCCTATATAAGCTTCTTTACCTTCTACCTTAATCCACTCATGATCATTTGAATATAAAAGACCTTCAACTATTTTCATAAAAAAATTCCTCCCTAATTTTATTTTTATTATTTTATACTATAGTGTAATTTTATTTTTTATAATGTTTTTGATAGAAACGCTTATTTACTACTTTTGCCTTTAAAGCTCTGTTTCTTACTTGAATTTCAATTGGAGTATCAAGCTCAGTGTATTCTATATCAAGCATTGCAAATCCTATGTTTTTCTTTAAAGTAGGTGAAAAATATCCTGTTGTTACAAAGCCTATTTTCTTTCCATCTTCATAGACTTCGTAGCCATGTCTTGGAACACCTCTGTCTATCATTTCAAAGCCTACTATTTTTCTTTTTAGTCCTTCTGCTTTTTGTTTTACTAAAGCATCTTTTCCTATAAAGTCTTCTTTATTTAGTTTTACAAACATACCATAACCAGCTTCTAATGGAGTGATATCTTTGCCAAGTTCATTTCCGTATAGAGGAAGAGTTGCTTCAAATCTTAATGTATCTCTTGAACCAAGTCCTGCTGGTTTAAGCCCATCTTCTTTTCCTGCCTCCATTAACTTATCCCATAAGTTTTCTGCATGCTCATGATCAAAGTAAATTTCAAAACCATCTTCTCCAGTGTATCCTGTTCTTGAAATCAAGCAATTTGCTCCTGCTACATTTACATCTCTCTTTAGATGGAAGAATTCTATCTCAGAAAGGTCTGTATCAGTAAGCTTTTGTAAAATTTTCTGTGCATTAGGTCCTTGAATAGCAACTTCAGATATATCGTCTGAAAGATTCTTAATGTTAACGTCATAGCCCTTTGCCTTCTCGTTAATCCAATCTACGTCTTTTTGAACATTAGCTGCATTAATTACAAGGAAATAATGATCTCTTGAGAATTTGTAAACTAGAAGATCGTCTACAACCCCTCCTTCTGGATAACACATAAAACTATATGCTATTTGATTGTCATTAAGTACAGATACATCATTTGTAACTAAATATTGAACAAAGTCAAATGCTTGTGGTCCTGTTACTTCTACTTCACCCATGTGTGAAACATCAAAAAGTCCTGCTTGTGTTCTTACTGCCTCATGCTCTTGTGTCAAGCCCTCATATTGTACTGGTAATGCCCAACCTGAATAATCTACTATCTTTCCACCATATTTAAGGTGAGCATTGTAAAGCGATGTTTTTCTTGGTTCTGCCAAAATAACTCCTCCTTTCAAGTTTTAAGTTTTTAGTGTTGATGACTAATGTTAATTATGTGATTAAACAAAATATTATATTCATGATTAAAAGGGCATAGTATAGGTATAATATACCCAAATAATAAGCAAATCTTACAGCAATAATTATAACAAATAAGATGTAACAAAAAAGGAACATAACAGCATAAAAGCATTAGAAAGCCATGTGCCGCTATATTCCTCTGTTTCTTAACCTGAGAGCTTCTGTATATTATATAATACATTTCTCCTTCGGCGCCGAATAATCGGACTCTTCAGAGTTCCATCTGATGACGATACTTGTGCCTGAAAGTTTCTATAAAGATTGGCTCATCTTATATTGCTTCTTCGGCTATCCAACTATATGTAGATATCTCACGCCACCTTCATCTGGTGTCATATGTATTTGTCATACTTTATACCTTTCGCCTTAAATCATAATATATTTTCTAGAAAATATCAATAATTGTTATTAATTTAACTTTTTCAATTGTTAAAAAAATAACTATGTTGTTCAAAAAAATATAATATATTATGATAAAACAGGTTAACGTAGATATCTTATATTATATTTAATTTAAGCCATATTTACTTTTTATTCTATACCTTTCATCTTAAATAATAATACATTTTCTAAAAAACATCAATAATTGTTACTAAATCTTATTGTATTTTGTTAAAAAATTCACTATAATTCTTTTGATTATATGTCTAAAAAGTATGGTAGAATAGATAACATAATACTATTTAATACTATTAATTAACTCTTGGAGGTATACATATGAGCAATAAATGGTGGCACATGGTTAAAGACTTTCAAATGAAATTTGGGCATCCTTATAGAGATACCCCTAAGCCTCTTGATGCTGATAGAGTAAGTAAAAGATACGACTGGATGCTCGAAGAAATAAATGAGTTTAAAGAAGCCAATGATATATATGAACAAGCTGATGCAATGATAGACTTGATGTACTTTGCTTTGGGAACTCTTGTCGAAATGGGAGTTAAGCCTGATAAAATCTTTGAAATAGTACATGCAGCTAACATGGACAAGTTATGGAGTGACGGAAAACCTCACTACAAGGAAGATGGAAAAACAATAAAGCCTGAAGGTTGGGAAGATCCATATCCTAAAATAAAAGAAGAAATAGATGTTCAGGAAAGTGAATCATATTAGAAACCTTTAGATTCTTCGCTGGCGCTCAGAATGACGTACACATTGTCATCCTGAGCCTTAGCGAAGGATCTCTATGCATTTACATTAGCACCTCTATTAACTTTATTTAATGCATATACTAAAGACGGTATGAGTATTAGCTGAATAGCTATGCCAGGAAGTCCTGTTATTATTCCTCCCTTAACAAACATAATAACCTTCATCTGAACCCCAAAATATGTTGACAATACAAACACTACTGCACCTGCTGCAATTCTACCTACTATCATTGAAATAACAAGGGCAGGTATAGATGATAGCTTAAATTTTTTAGTAGCTAAGGATGCTGTTAATCCATATGCACCTAGTTCAAACATCATAATCACAGCCATTGGAAACATAGGTGGCATTCCTGTAAGTACACCGCTAAGTAATGGAGTAACTACTCCTAATAGCAAAGCTAAATACGGAGGCAATACAAATCCTCCTATTAAAACTGGTATATGCATAGGTAGAAATGTTGGTCCTGTTCCTCCAAAAAAGTGAAATATTATTGGAAGAACTAAACCTAGAGCTAATAATAATCCTGTTAAGACTAAATCTTTTGTAGTAAATTTCTTGTTCATTTTAACCTCCAAAAAAATAACCACGAAAGCTTCCTTCTTGGAAAAACCTTCATGGCTTTATTTTTCTAATATTGTTTTTATTTTTTCAAGTAATTCATCAAAAAGCTGTTTCAATTGATAGCTTTCAAGCCCTATTATTTCAAAATTACATTTGCTCACTGGCAATAAAAGTTTTTTTGCTTTACTGCTTGCAACTGACTCTGCCATTTTAGGACTTATTTCTCCCATCATTGAGTTTGCTGCAATTATTGCCATTGGCCCAATAATAACATCTACCTTATCGCTCATCCATACTATTGCATTTTCTCCAGTAGCACCATCATTGCCTCCGGCTCTTAACATATTGGCTGTAGCTTGAGAGTTCGTTCCCAATACGATGATTTCAATATCATCTCTTTTTAAAGACTTCAGTCTTTCTACTATTTGACAGCCTATGCCTCCGCCTTTTCCATCTATTACAGCGATTTTCATTTTATGCCCTCTGTTTCATACTATCTAGAAATTTAGATATCCTTTGAATTAGCTCTTCTGGATTATCTACACCCTGTGATAGTTTTTCTACTGGACACATGTCTGTTTTATCTCTATTTTTAATATATGGTGAGCCTTCATCATAAAAAAACTTGATATTACTGTTTTCAAATACTTTTATAGCTTCATTAGAAATAAGCTTTGTATAAAGTTCTTTTATGCCTGCATATTTGAAAAGAATAGCAGCGGCTCTTCCTATAACTCTATCTGCTGCACTTGCTCCTTTAAGCTCTTCCTTAAGCTCTACTACTGCAGTATACATAGGCTTTATTCCCTTATCAGTACTTGTAAATAGTATTTTACCTTCTTTTACTATGGCCAAAGTAAGCTCCTTTTCTTCAAGGATTTCTTTAGCTAGTTCCAAATCTTTCATCTGCTCAGCTCCTGATTTTTGAATATGGATATATAATACCAAACTTTATATTATTTTTCAATTTATTATTCATATCTAGAGCTTCTTTAAATGATGGTAATAAAAGAGAATATTGCAATTTTTATAATTGTCATAAACTTCGTAATTCTACCTTGATTTTATGATGTATTTTGTAGTATCATGTAGATGAATGTATTATGTATGCAAAATAATATATAAATTTATTGGGGGTAAAAATGTTAATCGTCCTAAATACAATACAGACTATAGCGTTACTAATTTCCTTTATTCTTTTAGGCTATTTTATAAAGAGTAAAGTCTTAATTCTAAAAAAACTATATATACCTGCTCCTTTTATAGGTGGGCTTTTATTAGCCGTACTAATGTATATCCTTTCCCCAAGGGTAAAAATAACTATTAACTATTCGTTATTTACCGTATTTTTTGCGGCATTCTTTGCTTCTATTGGGCTGCGTGTAGACAAAAACATGTTCAGGAACGGAATATTTAAGCAGATGATTTTTTTAGTCATAGTAGTTTCCGTTGCCGCAATGCAAAATATTTTCATTATTACATTTGGAAAAATTTTTGGCCTATCAAAGAGCGATATGATTATTTTTAGTTCTCTTAATTTAGTAGGAGATGCTTCATTTGCACATCATGCTGTGGCACTAGTAGGTGATAATGGAACCGCATTCTTATCTACTCTCTCTGGTGTTTCAGTGCTTTGCGTTATATTAGCCATTTTATCTTCTACTATAGTATTTAAGCTCTTAGAGCCTAAGGCTGATTTTTCAGAGGCTATTAAGGCCCCGCATCCAACCTTTGCTCATGCAGAGCTTCTAAAGTACCTTCTGATATTGTTTGCTACAACAGGAATTGCTTATATTCCTACTCAGTTAGGATTTGGTGAATGGTTGTCACCTTTAGGAGGAGGATTATTTGCGGGGATTATAATTAGGTTTATTTTGGACAAGTTCAATATTTTTGAAATAGAGTTTACACATATGAATTATATTGGCAATATATTTTTATCGTTGCTCTTAGTTACTGGCTTTGCTTCTTTAGATATATCTACTTTAGGTAAGATAACACCACTAGCAGTATTGATAATACTGATGCAAATTGCTTGGTTAATTGCTTTTTCATATTTTATAGTCTTTAAAATCTATGGACAAAATACTCTTGCTGCTTACATAGCTACGGGATTGACTGCTATTGGGATTGGCTTCCCGCCAAATTCCTTATCAAGTATTCAGTGCTATAGCGAGGAAAAAGGAGTTATACCTGATCTAATATTTATTGTTCCACCTATTGGTTCTTGGCTTATAGGTGTAATAAATCCATATATTGTACATTGGTTTTTTAGTTTTTAAAAAGCTAAGACTCTATTACAGCGGAGTCTTAGCTTTTTTATTACAGTATTACTTAAACCTAATTTCCTCTTAATTCTACGTTTAAAAGTTCTGAAATAGTTACAAACCTATATCCTCTTTTCTTTAATTCAGGTAATATAATTTTTAAGGCATCTATAGCTTCGCATTCGCCTTCTGCATAATCATGTAGTAATATGATATCACCACTTTGGGCATTTGATAAAACTTTTTTTACTATTTTATCTACTCCTGGATGGTTCCAATCTAATGGGTCTTGGGTTTCCGTCCATAGTATTGCCTTAAGATCGCTTTCTTTCAATATGTTTAATAGTTTTTCATTATAGAAGCCAAAAGGTGGTCTAAATAAGCTAGGCTTATTTCCTGTTAGCTTAAAAATAACTTCTTGAGTTTTTTCTATCTCAAA
Source organism: uncultured Clostridia bacterium (assembly GCA_964619895.1). GTDB lineage: Bacteria > Bacillota > Clostridia > Tissierellales > Proteiniboraceae > Proteiniborus. Next base: position 16,912 of record CAZUFW010000018.1, read on the forward strand.
TTTTATAACTTCTTCAGATGTCTTTTTTATGTCCATATGACTATAAGAATGATTTCCTATCTCATGACCTTCTTCTTTTACTTGTACTAAAGCTTTTGAATACCATTCTGCATGTTTTCCTAAGACAAAAAAGGTAGCTTTTGCATCATTTTCTTTTAAAATATCTAGAATTTTAGGAGTAAATCTGGGATGTGGCCCATCATCAAAGGTTATAGCTACGACTTTTTCATTAGTAGTTGCTTTCCTTACTACCTCTCTTTTTTCATCTTGTTGATTTAGGGTATCTACTATGTATTTGAAAGAATTCATAGGCCTATCTTTCAAAATAACTATTGTGCTTAAAATCATAATAGTAACTAAAAGTACTTTAGAAACTATATTTTTGCCCATAACGCATCACCTTTTATTAATTTATTGTTTCAGGGATAACAGTATAATTATATGCAGTCTATGCTTATACTAGTGCTTTAATTTGATTTAAACTAAATAGTAAATATTGAATATATCTTCTGCATACAATAGAATGATATTATATAGTTTTACCAGCATACCTAATAAAACGGAGGTGATTATGTATGAACTGGTTTGTTCCAGCACTCTCTATCCTTCTTGTCCTAAATGTCTTCTTGGCTTTTATATTAATCTTTCTTGAGAGAAAAGACCCATCAGCTACATGGGCTTGGCTTATGGTTTTACTTTTGGTGCCTTATTTAGGCTTTATACTATACTTGACACTTGGTCAAAATCTTAGCAGGCAAAAAATCTTTGATACAAAAACAGAAGAAGATCATGCCATAGGGAAAATTTTACTTGATCAAATATCATATATACAAAATAATGAAATAATTTTTAACGATGAAGAAATGGTTAATTATCAAGATATGATAAGAATGCAGCTTATTAGTGACGATTCTATATTTACTCAAGATAATGAGGTTGAAATATTTACAGATGGTTCTAAAAAATTTGATGCTTTAATTGAATCAATAGAAAAGGCAGAAGACCATATTCATATGCTCTATTATATAATTAAAAATGATAGTCTAAGTAAAAAAATAGTAGCTTCTCTTACAAAAAAGGCTGCTGAAGGAGTTGAGGTAAGGCTTCTTTACGATGCACT
>CAZUFW010000018.1:18041-28437 GCA_964619895.1 uncultured Clostridia bacterium
GAGGAAGAACTCTTCCTAAAGGTTTTTTTTACGATTTGATTAAAGCTGGTGGAGAAGTAGCATCTTTTTTCCCTTCTAAAATACCTCTAATTAATTTAAGGATTAATTATAGAAATCATAGAAAGCTAGCAATAATAGATGGAAAATATGGTTTCATAGGCGGCTTCAATATTGGAAATGAATATATAGGATTAAGTAAAAAGTTCGGATATTGGAGAGATACACATCTTAGAATTAAGGGCAGCTCCGTACATATGATGCAAACAAGATTCTTTCTTGATTGGCGACATGCTTCAAAGGAAAAAACCTTATACGATGAAAAATATTATCCAACCATAGAAACTAATGGGAAAACAGGAATACAAATAGTCTCAAGCGGCCCTGATTCAGAACAAGAACAAATTAAAATTGGGTATCTTAAAATGATAAATTCAGCGAGGGAAAGTATATATATCCAAACTCCTTACTTTGTTCCAGATCAAAGCATACTTGAAGCTCTTAAAATTGCTTCTCTTTCTGGAGTTGATGTAAAGATAATGATACCAAACAAGCCAGATCACATGTTTGTTTACTGGGCAACCTATTCTTATATAGGTGAACTATTGGGTTCTGGTGTAAAGGCTTATACTTATGAAAATGGGTTTATACATGCAAAAACAATAGTAGTAGATGGGAAAATTTCTTCAGTTGGAACTGCAAATATTGACGTAAGAAGCTTTAAATTAAATTTCGAAGTAAATGCTTTTATTTATGATACGAAAACATCTACAGAACTAAAAAAAATATTTGAAGACGATTTGAAGATTTCTAGTGAAATTACAATAGAAAAATACAAGCGACGCTCTAAACTAATTGTTGTTAAAGAATCTATCTCTAGATTACTATCTCCAGTATTATAGAAAATAGTTATTACCTAATATGATATTAGTTTTGAATATTGGGTAATATTATATTAACTATATTTAAGGAGGAGTTTTAATGAACAAAATGATTAGTATTGAGTATTGTACTTCCTGAGGTTATTTATCAAAGGCAGTTAGCCTAGCAAACAAACTATTAGATGAGCACAAGAATTCTCTTTCTATGGTAAAAATAGTTCCTTCATCTGGTGGGGTCTTCGAAGTTAGCTTAGACGATAAGCTAGTATTTTCAAAGAAAGAATTAGGTAGATTTCCTAATGAGGATGAAGTAGAAGATATAATAATAGAAAATATAATATAATTAAGGGCTTACTAAATTTTAGTAAGCCCTTAATGTTTATATCTAAAAAATTATTGTGCTGGGTTTAGAATTTTTATTCTTCCTTCAAGCTCTGGAGATATACTTTTTTGTTTTGCAAGATATTCTACTAAAGCGTCTCTTAAGTAAAATCTTGTTATTAATAATTCTTTTGTCTCTTCCTTAAGCATCGTAAAGTTGTCTCCGCCTCCTGTTAGGAAGTCATTTGTGACAATCTTATAAATTTTTTCTTTTTCTATAGGCTTGCCATTAACTAGTACCTCAGTAACTCTTGAGCCTACTTCTTTTGATGCATCAAAAGTATATTCAAGTCCAGATACTTGTAAAAATCCACCTGCTGCACTAGGATACCATGATACTCCATGCTCTAATGCTTTCCAAATAGTTTCTCCGCTAGCTTCTACTACAACTACTGTATTATCAAATGGAAGCACTGCATATATTTCATTCATTGTGATTTCGCCTTCATCAATGCTCGCTCTAACTCCCCCGCCGTTTTGTAATGCTATGTCTGCACCTGTAAGATCTCTTAGACTATCTGCTATAATATTAGCAAGATTTGATTCTTTCAATCTAACAGTTGATCTCTCACCATCAAGTGCAACCTTGGTTTCTCCCATAACATTTTGCATTTTTTCGTCTAGCTGAGTTCTATATTTTTCTATTATATTTTCTACTGCTTGATCTTTTTCAAGATTCTCAGTTAAGAAAATATGAGCAAAATTTATACCTATCATCTTGTTATTTAGTACATTTATGTTTATTTGATTTAAAACCTCTGCATGTTTACCTGGAGATATTAACCATGTTCCTTCAATATTTTGAGGGAACCCTACAACGTCTTGACCCCCACCAATCTCTACATCTATACCTTTAACCTTCTTAGGCAATTCTGGATTATTTCCGTGTATATGTGCAAGTGCAATAACAACGTCTGTCTTTTCAGCTATTTCATCTACTGCTTTTTGCGCAGCTTCAAATTGCTCTTTAAATACTATTCCTTCAACATTTCTAGGATGAGTATATACACGACTTTGGTCGTCTGTTAAACCTATAATACCTACTTTAACACCATCAATTTCTTTTATTATTGAAGGTGCTAAAAACTCAGGATATTCTCCATTATAATAAGTATTTGCTGATAAAAATGGGAATTTAGCATTTCCAGCATTTCTTTTCATAACATCAAATGGGAAGTCAAAATCATGATTTCCAAGAGCCATGGCATCATAACCCATTTCATTCATTATTTCTATTGCTGAAGCTCCTTCAAAAAGGTTTGTTATATTTGTATTGTATGGAGCATCTCCACCATCTATAAGTAATGTATTAGGTTGTTTTACTCTAAAATCTTTTACAATCTTACTCATTTTTGCAAGACCACCGATTTCTCTCTCCATTCCACTTGCTTTATATGGCTCTAAGTGGCCATGAATATCTGAAGTCGCAAATACTGTTATAACTTTAAAATTAGGATTTGATAGTATTTTATTTAGTACATCAGCAGCTTCTTCTCTTGTTATTCCTTCATTTGAAGTAGCTAAAGCTTCAGAAACAAGACCTACTTTCACTATTTCTTTAGAAAAATCAATGTCTTGATCAGGTCCAAATACTATTTTGGATATCATCTCAACAAATTTTGCTTTTGTAACACTTTCATTTGGCTTGTATTCATTTCCAGATACTATGTCTGCTCTAACTTTTAATAAACCTTCTATGTAGTTTAAGCCCCAATGTTTCACTATGTCTTTTGTCGAAGGGATAGAAAATGCGTCTGTTATCACTTCTAATGGGTTGCTATAACTAAACTTCTTCTCTAATTCACTATTTTCAACAATAAGTGGTTGGATTTCTGGAAGCTTAAATCCTTTAACTAGTAATTTAGCAGCTTCTGCCTTAGTTAATATACGGTTTGGGTAAAAATGATTTTGTGGATTAGCACTTATTATTCCTTGGTTATATAGCTCTAATATAGCCTCTTTATAGGGTGACTGAGCTATATCTGTAAATACCTTGCCTTCTTCTGCAAATATAGGCATGCTTAGCCCAATAATTAGAATAAAGGCCATTAACAAACTAATTATTCTTCTTTTCATACAATATTACCTCCCTATGATGTTATAGTTTTATTGCGCCATATATGATTATAATATATTTCAGCACAAAGGTTAACATTATTGATGTAAAATTTATTAACTTTATTGTAAAGCAGTCTCTTTATTCTTAAGCTGTCATAATTAACTTCGTTATATTTCACGAGGTAATTATAAAATATACTATTTTCATATTATGAAAACACAGCTATAGTAGTATATAATGAAAGTATAAAATGGATTTAAGCATGTTTGAAAGGAGAACTATTTATGCCCAAAGAGCAAAAAAGAACTGGCGTTATAATAAAATCGGTACAAAAGAATCTTAAAATTCTTAAATATATCTTAGACTGTCAAAGCGAAGTTAGTCTTGCTGATATAGGTAAAGATTTAGGATATAATGTTAGTACAGTACACCATTCCTTAAGAACATTAATGGAAGAAGGGTTCATAAGTCAAAATAAAGTCACAAAAAAATATGATATAGGCCCTGAAATATTCCTTTCTTGGTTAAGGGGAAGAAATCCTGAAAAGTATTTCTCTAGGGTAACACCGATTCTAGATGAATGTGTTAAAAACATTGGCGAAACAACTAATCTTTTTATTAGAAATGGGAATAATGCAGTGTGCATAACAGGATGTGAATCAAACCATATTTTAAGAGCTTTCCTCATGGTGGGAAGAAAGATTCCTCTTACCTGTACAGCATCAGGAAAAGCTTTTTTAGCCTATCTCAAATATGAAGAAATAAGAGATATAGCCAATAAAGAAGGTCTTAAAAAGTACCTTCCTAATACAATAACAGACTTGGAAAAGCTCTTTGATGATCTTAAAATATCTCAAGAGAGAGGTTACACTTTAGAAATTGATGAATATGAAGAAATGATTACTGCAGTAGGAGTTCCCGTTTTTGATGAAAATGGAAAAGTCATTTGTACTATTTCGACTATTGCCCCTTCTGTAAGAGTGGATGAAGAAAAAATACTACTTATTGCTAACGAATTAAAGCTTGCCTCAAGAAAAATTTCGGAAATAATAGAAGGAATGTTTTATTAAATTAGTTATGTTACAAAAGCCTTGTTGACGATTATAAGTTCAATAAGGTTTTTTTATTTAAAAATGTATAGCAAAAAGAAGGAGTTTTTAAATCAATATTGAACTTTTATTTCATATTGTAATATAATAATTTCATATTATGAAAGGAGAGCATAAATTGAACTTAATAATCAGGAAAGCAAAACTTAGAAATAAGGAAGGTCTATGGGATATAGGAATTGAAAATGGCAAGATAAAAACTATAGCTGATTCAATTAAAGAAAAGGGAAGTTCAGAAATTAACGCTATGGGCAACCTAGTTATTCCTCCCTTTATTGATCCACATATTCACTTAGATAAAGTAAATATAGTTGATGTAGTAAGACCAAATGTTAGTGGTACTCTACAGGAAGCCATAGAAATTATCTGGGATAAAAAGGCTACTTATACTAATGAAGATGTTGTAGCTCGTTCAGAAGAAGTAATTAAAAGAGCAATATCCAATGGTACTCTTAAAATACGAACCCATGTAGATGTAGATACTATAGGAGGATTAAAACCACTATACGGAGTATTAGCTCTTAAAGAAAAGTATAAAAGTGTGATGGATTTGCAAATAATAGCTTTTCCTCAGGAAGCAATAATTAAAGATCCTGGCTGTGAACAGCTTATGTGGGACGCTATGGAAGCTGGTGCAGATATAGTAGGTGGAATGCCTGCCAATGAAAATACTCCAGAGGATAGTAAAAGACATATTGAAATATGCTTTGACATAGCTGAAAAATATGATGTAGATGTAGACATGCATATAGATGAAACTGACGATCCTTTCTATAGAACTCTTGAAATGCTTGCTGATGAAACAATAAAAAGAGGATGGCAAGGTAGGGTAACTGCTGGCCATACTTGTGCCTTAGCTGCTTACGACGATCATTATGCTTCATATGTAATCGAAAAAGTTAAACGTGCTGGAATTAATGTCATAACTAATCCTGTAACAAATTTAATGCTACAAGGAAGAAAAGATAAACAACCTATAAGAAGAGGTATAACAAGAGTAAAGGAACTTCTGGAAGCAGGTGTAAACGTAAGTTTTGGACAAGACTGTATAAAGGATACCTTCTACCCTTTTGGAAGTGCTGACATGCTTCAAGTTGCTTTAATTACAGCCCATGCTGCTCAAATGAGTTTACCTCATGAAATCGAAAAAGTATTTGATATGATTACCTACGATGCAGCTAAAATACTTAGAATTGACAATTATGGTATAGAAGAAGGAAATAATGCAGACTTAGTTATATTAAACACAGATAACGTAAAAGATGCTATCCGCCTACAGCCAGAAAGATTGTACGTAATAAAAAGCGGAAAAATAATTGCCAAAAGCCAATACAATAAAGAATTATTTATTTAAGCTAATATTAGTTAAAAATATTCCTAGGAATGTATTCTCCCTAGGAATATTTATTTTATTGCTCTACAATTTCTTCTTGATGTAAAGTATTTCTATATATTAAAAACATAAAAAAGACACTAAAAAATAAACTTACAGGAATAGTATAATATGCCTTAGGAACTCCTATTAAATCATTTAGCCAGCCAATTATAAAGTTTATTCCCATACTTACTGCTGAAGTAGCTGTTACTATTATACCAGTAACATAAGTGCTGTTTTTTCTAAACACATCATTTACTGACAGTATAACAGTTGGAAATATTATAGAAAAGAATAAGCCTGAAGATGCAACTAATACTAAACCTTTTTGTCCAACTAAAAGACCTATTGTATAAAATGAAAATGCTAATACTAAAGACATTAATACAGTCTTAATAGAACCTAGCTTCTGAACTACAAAGCCTCCTAAAAGCCTTCCTAAAGTAAATGTCCCGAAAAACAATGTAGTATAGAAAGTAGCTTGATTTTCATTATATGCAAAGGTTTCTTTCATGTAGTTAATAAACCAGTTACCAGTACTTATCTCTGAAGCAACATATAGACCTAAAGATATCATGTAAAAATATAATAACTTATTCTTAAATATAGAGCTATAATCTATCTTTTTGTCTTCTTTAGCTTTTTGTACAGATGGTACCTTTACAGGAATAAATGCAATAAGAACTATAAAAAACAATATTGATATATATAAGTACATGTTTCTCCACTGAATTCCCTTAAATAAAAGCACTCCTGCTAATTTTTGAGTTACAGTAGCACCTACTCCATAACTAAAATGTACTAAGTTCATGAGCACAGCTTGAAAGCTTACAGCTATCAATGGTATTACTGTATTTATAGCTAAGCCTATGAGAGCCCAACCTGAGTTTAAGAGGAACATACCCACTAGCAAGATTACAAAGTTAGGGCTGAGATACAAGGTTACTAATGAAATTATCATGAAAACTATTCCAATACTCATTACTTTCTTATGTCCTATAGTTTCGCATAGCATACCCCCTAAATATGCAAAAACTATGTACCCTATTGAACCTACGACTATCATCATTCCCATCTCAGTATTATTTACTGAAAAATCCGCTTTAAATGAAGGTAAAAATACTCCTCTTAAGTTATCACTTATTGCAGATAATATCATAAACATAAACATAAACATTATGAGAAATTTATATTTTTTTTCTTTTACCTTGTCCATTTCATCTCTCCAATACTTTAAAGGCTATTTAATATCCTTTATTAATATTAATCACATTTATTAAGTCTTCTCCAGAAATATATCTTTTCAAATTTTCATAAACTATATAAAATCTTCTTTCATTTACTAGCTCCGAAGCCCAAGAATTATGAGGAGTAACTATGACATTTTCCATACTCCAAAGAGGATTACTCTCACTTAATGGCTCTTCTCCAAACACATCTAGTGCGGCACCTTTTACTTTTCCATTATGAAATTGCTTTATCATCTCTTTCTCATCAATAATACTTCCTCTAGCTATATTCACAATACATACTCCATCTTTCATAGCATCAAATACATCTTTATTTATGAGATGATGAGTTTTTTCTGTATAGGGTATAGATACTACAACTATATCACATAATCCAACCATTTCTTTTATCTGGCTATTACCATAGCATCTATCAAAATACATAACATCTTTACCATCAGTATTAAGTCCCAGTATAGTAGTATCGAAACCTTTAAGTCTCTTTGCTGCCTCTTGAGCTATGTCTCCTGTTCCGATAAAGCCTACTGTTTTTCCATAAATCTCTGTTAGAGACGTATACATCTTCCATATCTTTTCTGACTGTTGTTTATAGAACCTTTTACTATTCTTTGCCATTTCAAGAATCTTAAGTACTATCCATTCTCCTATAGGAATACTATATCCTCCTCTATTATTAGTGAGAATTATACCTTTTTCCCTAATAATATCAGCAGGTGCTTGGTTTATACCTGCAGTTGTAAGTTGGATTAGTTTCAAGTTATTAAGCTTTGAAATATCTAAGGTTTTAAAAGGATTAAAACATACAAGTGCATCTATATCTATTATTTCCTCAGAAATATTTACTTTGCTGTCTTTCTTAACTATGACTTCATATCCAAGCTTTCTTATACTATCATTTTTTTCAATGCCAAAATCCTGAGTAATCAGAACTTTAATGATAATCCCCTCCCTATCATAGTTGCCCTTGTTTTCTATTTTATCAAAATTCTATGAGATTTTGCAAAGATAATCTAAGCTACTTTTCTTAATGAATTTTTTAAAAGGAAGAAAGGTAGAAAGATATTACAATTTGTTCATTTAGTAATTAAAATATTATTCACCAAATCTAAAAAAGTGGTATAATAAAATAAAGAATATACCCCCCACCAGTATGTTTGATAGGAAATCAAATGATTGGAGTGTTGTTAATATGGTAAGAGCAGACGATAAAGCTATAAAATATGCAAAGCAGCATGGATTAAGTTTTGTTATAAGCACTAATATAATTTCATGTGGTTGAGCAGGGTATGAAACTCGTCTAAGTGTTAGACCAGTAAAAAGTTTTGAGCAAAATGATAAATATAAGACTTATGAGCAGGATGGAGTGAATATCTATGTTCCAAAAGCACTAAGCTCAAAGGCAATGCAAATATATCAAAAATACAAACTTCCTCTTTTGGGACCTGTATTCGATATTAAATAAGGGAACTTTTATCTGTTCCTTAGCTTTCTAAAAAAGTCTTTCATTATTTCGGAACATTCATATTCCATTATTCCCCAAGTAATATCTGCCCTATGATTGAAGATTTGATTTTGTGCTATGTTAATTATAGAGCCACAGGCCCCCATTTTAGGGTCTTTGGCTCCTATAACTAGCCTTTCTATTCTCGAATTTACAATTGCCCCTGCACACATGGCACAGGGCTCTATAGTCACATACATAGTACAGTCTATTAATCTCCAGCCACCCAAAACCTCACTGGCTTTCTTAATGGCTATTATCTCTGCATGGGCAGTAGGGTCTTTTAAGGTTTCCCTCATATTATAGCCTTTAGCTATGATCTTTTGGTTATTTACAATAATAGCACCGACAGGAACCTCGCCGATGCTATAAGCTTTATATGCTTCATCTAATGCTATTTTCATGAAATATTCATCCATGGTTTTCACCTTCAAAAAATAATAGTGGCGCACCCGAGAGGAGTCGAACCTCCGACCTACGCCTTAGGAGGGCGTCGCTCTATCCTACTGAGCTACGGGAGCACCTTATTATCATACCTATATATTATATGATATTATAATGCCCTTGTCAATTATACAATATTACTTGGATACCATATTCAGTAAATAATCAAATAATTTATCAAGTATATTTTTCTTTTGAACATTATCCTTAATGATTAAATCTATGCTATGCTTTTGGTCTTCTCCATTTGAAACTACTATTTTCCCTATTTTAGTACCTGCCTTTATTGGAGCCTTTATATTTTCTTCAAAAATTATTTCCTGCTGAATATTCTGGCCCTTCCTTACAAACATACATAAATCTCTTTGGGGAAATACCATAGTACTAGGATTTTTTGCATTGATAATATTTATTGTCTTTACTGATATATCTTTATTTAAAATCTGCTTGTAACTATAATTCTCAAGACCATATTCAATTAGATTTTTGCTCTTATCTCTTCTTTCTTCTTCACTTGTTGCTCCCATGACTATTCCTATTAGTCTAAATGGTTTTTTATTGTTTTCATCTTCCTTTACTTTAATAGTTGAAATCAAACAATATCCTGCTTTATCTGTATATCCTGTTTTAAACCCGTCTACATCCTTAATTAATTTTAGTAATGGGTTAGTATTTTCATTGTCAAAATCTCTTGTAGGCATAAATATTTGGTTTATTTTAGTAGTCTCTAAAATCTGAGGATACTTTGTTATTACATATCTTGTAAGCTTAAACAAATCTCTAGTGCTCATCATATTTTGTTCCCCATCTTTTAAAGGATATCCACTAGAGTTAACAAAATATGTCTTTTTAAGTCCAATCTCCTTTGCCTTTTCATTCATTAATTTTGTAAAAGCATCTTCACTTCCAGATATATGCTCTGCTATGGCTACACAAGAGTCATTTGCTGAAACTATCATAATTGAATCAAGAAGCACTTTAAGACTTAATTCTTCTCCTTCTTTTAATTTAAAGGAGGAACCAGGAGTTTTTGAAGCCTTTAGACTTACTGTAATCATGTCTTCTAATCCTATTTTACCACTAGATACATAGTCCATGGTTACTAAATAAGTCATTATCTTAGTCAGGCTAGCAACTTCTATTTGAGAATCTATAGAATATTCATAAAGTATTTTTCCACTTTCATATTCTCCTAGCAGCATTGCCCTAGTATCCTTTTCAAAACCATCACCATAAGCAGTGATAGATACTAAAAATAATATGGCTAATAAAACACATAAAAATTTTTTCCTCATCCCACCGCCCCCTTATATGTCCGTAAAATTACCCATTCAATAAAGTTATCTTATATTATATCAAAGTCAGCAGCTATTTAAAATTTACTTCTCTTGGTATTTTA
>CAZUFW010000018.1:28447-40698 GCA_964619895.1 uncultured Clostridia bacterium
AGTACTAGTCATTATTTTAATACAAAAATCAGTAATTAATTAGACTAATATTTCCAGTCTAATAAAAAAATCAAAGGGGGAATTAAGGTGTTAAAGAAATTGCTTGCATTGTTATTAGCTACTCTAATGGTTTTTACATTAGCTAGTTGTAGCACACAACAAACGGCTGGCAAGGGAAATCTGGATTTCAAAATCGGTCTAGTAACTGGTACTGTTTCTCAGGGGGAAGAGGAATTTAGAGCTGGAGAAGACATGGTAAAGCTATACGGAGCAGATGTAATTAAACACGTTACATATCCTGATAAGTTTGCTCAAGAACAAGAAACTACCATTGCTCAAATAACCAGCTTAGCTGCAGATCCAAAGGTAAAAGCAATAATCATTGTTCAAGCTGTTACGGGAAGTGCCGCTGCTATTGACAAAATTAAAGAGACTAGAGATGATATTCTATTCATAGGTGGAGTACCTCATGAAGACCCAGAAATTATTGCCTCTCGTATGGACATTGTTCTGGAAACAGATAATATTAAACGTGGCGAAACTATAATTGAGCTTGCTAAGGAAATGGGAGCTAAGACTTTTGTTCACTACTCTTTCCCAAGACATATGTCAATGGAACTTCTATCTCGTAGAAGAGATGTGATGAAAGAAACTGCTTCTAAATTAGGTATCAAATTCCTTGAAGTAGATGCACCAGACCCATTGGGAGATGCAGGTATTCCTGGAGCTCAGCTGTTTATTCTTGAAGATGTTCCTAGACAAGTTACTTCTCTTGGAAAAGATACTGCCTTTTTTAGTACTAACTGCGCTATGCAAGAACCTCTTATTAAATCAGTCTTAACTGAAGGAGCACTTTATCCTGAACAATGCTGTCCAAGTCCATATCATGCATATCCAGGCGCTATGGGAATTGAAATTCCACAAAATAAAGCAGGCGATGTTAATTTTATGCTAGAACAGATTAATGCTAAGGTTGTAGAAGCAAATCGTGGTGGTAGATTTGCTACATGGAAGGCTCCTGCTAATATGGCTATGGTAAATGCTGCTGTAGAATATGCCATAGAGTATGGAAAAGGAAACGTTGGCAAATTCAATAAAGACAAAATGGTTAAGTTACTTGAAAAAGCCGCAAAAGGAAAGGTTCAAGTTAGTGAGCTAGAAGGCAATCCAAACTTCTTAATGTTCGTTACTGAATCGCAAATTTTTAAATAAAGAATATATTCAGGGTTGCCTTAAGGCAACCCTTATATTTAAATCTACCTTTTCTAAAGGGAGGGAGTATTGTTGGCAGAAGCTTATATGCTGGAAATGAAAAATATTAGTAAGGATTATTCAGGGAATAAGGTATTAAAAAATGTAGATATCAAAATAAGTTCTGGAGAAATACATGGTCTTGTTGGGGAAAATGGAGCCGGTAAATCTACTCTAATGAATATATTGTTTGGAATGCCAGTTATCCACTCAACAGGAGGATATGAAGGAAATATTCTAATAGAAGGACAAGTATGTAATCCTAAAACTCCTAGGGAAGCCATGAACTTAGGAATAGGTATGGTACATCAAGAATTTATGCTAATACCAGGCTTTACTATAACTGAAAATATAAAGCTTAATAGAGAGCCAACCAAAAAAAGCTTGTTAAGTTTAGTTTTTGGACATAAGCTGCAAAATCTAGATATTAGTACTATGAAAAATGATAGTAGGAAATCTTTAAATACACTTGGAATAAATATTGACGAATGGCTGTCAGTTGCAGGATTACCTGTAGGATATATGCAGTTCGTTGAGATAGCTAGAGAAATAGATAAAAGCAACTTAAAGCTTTTAGTGTTTGATGAGCCAACTGCTGTACTTACAGAGTCTGAAGCAGAAGTATTTTTAAACGCAGTAAGAAGGCTAGCTGATATGGGGATAGCTATATTATTTATATCTCATAGATTAGATGAAATACTAAATATTACTGATAACATTACTGTACTAAGAGATGGTGAAGTCGTCAAAACCCTTCCAACTAGAGAAGCTAACATCAGGTACATAGCAGAGCTAATGGTAGGGCGTAAAATTGAAAGAAGCTATACAACTACACATATAGATAATTTTGAAGACGATGATGAAGATTATGCTCTTGAAATAAATAATCTCTTTGTTAACATGCCAGGTGAAGCTATTAAAGGACTTGATTTAAGGGTAAGAAGGGGAGAAATACTTGGAATAGGTGGATTGGCAGGACAAGGTAAGATAGGTATTGCCAATGGCATAATGGGGCTTTATACTACTAAGGGAGAAATATTAAAGGATGGAAAGCCTATACCATTAAATAACCCTAGAGAAACCTTAAACAGAGGCATTGCTTTTGTTTCAGAAGATAGAAGGGGTATAGGTCTTCTACTAGATGATTCTATTGAAAGTAACATAGTCATATCAGCTATACAGATTAAGAATAGATTTATTAATAAAATTGGACCTTTTAACATGGTTAATATTAGAGAGACAAGGAATCACTCCTTAAATATGATTAAAGACCTAGATATAAGATGCACTAATATAAAACAGCCTACTCAGAAATTAAGTGGTGGAAATCAGCAAAAAGTTTGCATCGCTAGAGCTTTAACCCTCGAACCTGATATTCTTCTTGTATCAGAGCCTACTAGAGGTATAGATATAGGTGCTAAAAATATAGTACTTGATTTGCTCGTTAAGTTAAATAGAGAGCTAGGCATGACCATAATCATCACCTCAAGTGAATTAGCAGAACTTCGTTCAATATCTAATAGAATCGCTATAATCTTTAACGGAAAATTGCAAGGGATATTTTCTCCAGATGCAAGCGATGCTGATTTTGGCCTAATGATGGCTGGAGAATATAACAAAAAGGAGGCCCTCTAGTATGGAAAATCTAAAAAAATATATAAAAAATATTGGATTGCCTCGTTTAATTATAAGCTCTTTTCTATTAGTTTTAATTATTACTGCTACTTTTCTTCATATTCCTCTATCTAGTTTAATTACTGACATGCTAGTTCGATTTGGGATGAATAGTGTATTAGTTTTAGCCATGGTTCCTGCAATACAATCTGGAATTGGTTTAAACTTTGCTCTACCATTAGGTATCGTCTGCGGACTTATAGGAGCTTTAGTAAGTATAGAATTTAAGTTATCAGGCTTTACTGGACTATGGATTTCTTTAATTGTTTCAATACCCTTAGCCATAATTGCAGGATATGTTTATGGATTGATGCTAAATAAAGTGAAGGGCCAAGAAATGACTGTAGGTACATATGTGGGATTTTCTGTTGTTTCAGCTATGTGTATATTTTGGCTTCTAGCACCTTTTAAAAGTCCTGAGCTTATATGGGCCTACGGAGGTAATGGTCTTAGGGTAACAGTTTCCCTAGAATCTTCCATTGATAAACTATTAAACAGTTTTCTTGCTTTTAAAATAGGAGGGGTAACAATTCCTACTGGGCTTATTGGATTTTTTGCTTTATGTGCTTTAATATATTGGCTTTTCAGCATGAGCAAAAAAGGTGTAGCTATGAAGGTAGCTGGCAGTAATGAAGGCTTCGCTAAATCTAATGGCATAAATGTTGATAGAGAAAGGATACTAGGCTCTATATTATCAACTGTATTAGCGGCCATAGGAATTATTATATATAGCCAGTCATTTGGATTTTTGCAGTTATACAATGCACCGCTATATTCTGCTCTTCCAGCAGTGGCGGCCATACTTATAGGTGGGGCAACTCTAAAGAAAGCAAGCATTGTACATGTAATTATTGGGACTTTACTATTCCAGTCATTACTAGTAGTTTCCTTACCTGTAATAAACATCTTATCCGAAGGCAGTATGTCTGAGATAATAAGAATAATTGTCAGCAATGGCATTATCTTATATGCACTTACTAGAAATACAGGAGGTGAACAAGTATAATGGAAAAAAACATTAGACTTGAGGATTTAGAAATTGAAGAGAAGAGCCTTGGTGGAAAACTTTCTAAAGTACTTAAGAAAAATGCAGTACCTATTATATTTTTAGTTCTATGCTTACTTGGATATATATTTGCACAAATGCCTCTTGTATTCCTATTAAATGAAATTATTATTAGATTAGCAAGGAATTCCTTCTTAGTCTTATCATTGATTATACCTGTTATTGCAGGAATGGGACTAAACTTCGGTATAGTTCTGGGAGCCATGGCTGGTCAAATTGCTCTAATAATAATTGCCAATTACCCTATAAGTGAAATATGGGGATTCTTACTGGCAGTAGTTATATCAACTCCTATAGCTATAGTATTTGGTTATCTTACTGGAATAGTTCTAAACAAAGCAATAGGCAAAGAAATGATTACTAGTATGATACTTGGATTCTTTGCAAATGGTTTATATCAGTTTGTTTTCTTAGTATTAGCAGGTACACTGATACCTATAAAGAATAAAAGTTTATTACTGTCTACTGGAATAGGCATAAAGAATAGTGTAGACTTAGCTAACATTAGATATGCCCTAGATGATTTGATAAAGCTAAAACCATATCCTGGGCTATCCATCCCAATATTTACAGTAGTTATAGTAGGTATTCTATGTCTGCTGCTAACCTTCTTTTTTAAGACTAAGCTAGGACAGGATATGAGAGCTGCCGGACAAAGTATACAGATAGCAAAGGTTTCTGGTATCAATGTTGGTAAAACTAGGATCATCGCTACAATAATATCAACAGTATTAGCAGCTTGGGGACAGCTTATTTTTCTTCAAAATATCGGAACTTTAAACACCTACGGAAGTCATGAGCAAGTAGGGCTCTTTGCAGTCGCATCTCTTTTAGTTGGAGGTGCATCTGTAACTAAGGCCACATTTGGTCAGGCCCTATTGGGAACCTTCCTTTTCCATATGCTATTCATAATATCTCCTTTTGCTGGACAAAATTTAATGAATAACAGCCAAATTGGTGAATTTTTTAGAGTATTTGTGGCATATGGAGTCATAGGCATTGCCCTAGCACTTCATGCTTGGCAGAGAAAAGGGGAATAAATATAAGACCTAGATATGCATAATTGCTTATCTAGGTCTTTTCTTAATCATCTTTTTCTATTTTCTTGTAATTCTCTCTACACCGCCCATATAAGGTCTTAAAACTTCTGGTATAATTACGGAATCGTCCTCTTGTTGGAAGTTTTCTAGTATTGCAGCCAATGTCCTTCCTACTGCAAGACCAGAGCCGTTTAGTGTATGGACATACTCTAATTTTCCTGTTTCTTTATCCCTATATTTTATATTTGCCCTTCTTGCTTGGAAATCTTCAAAGTTACTGCAAGAAGAAATCTCTACATATCTGTTGTAGCTAGGCATCCATACTTCTATATCATAAGTTTTAGCAGATGAAAAGCCTAAATCCCCTGTACATAGCTCTACTACTCTATATGGAATTTCTAACAACTGTAATACTTTCTCTGCGTTGTTAGTTAATTTTTCTAACTCATCATATGATGTCTGTGGCTTTGCAAACTTTACAAGCTCTACTTTATCAAATTGATGGTTTCTTATAAGACCTCTAGTATCTCTTCCTGCTGAGCCAGCTTCTTGTCTAAAGCAAGGTGTATATGCAGTATAATATACTGGAAGCTGAGCTTCATCTAGTATCTCATCTCTGTGAATATTAGTAACTGGAACTTCTGCAGTAGGTACAAGGAAGAAGTCCTTGTCAGGAATCTTAAATGCATCTTCTTCAAATTTTGGAAGTTGTCCAGTACCAGTCATACTAGCCCTGTTTACCATAAATGGTGGTGCTATTTCAGTATAACCATGTTCGCTAGTATGGAGATTTAACATAAAGTTTATTATAGCCCTTTCTAATTTTGCTCCTAAACCTTTGAAAATAGTAAATCTAGCTCCTGTAATTTTAGAAGCTCTCTCAAAATCTAAAATATCAAGATTTGTTCCTATATCCCAATGTGCCTTAAGTTCAAAGTCAAATTTTCTAGGCTCTCCCCATTTTCTTATCTCTACATTGTCTTCATCGCTAGTTCCAACGGCAATATTAGGATTTGGGACATTAGGTATTCTAAGAAGCATGTTATTTAATTGGTTTTCTATTTCTTTTACGTCAATATCAAAATCTTTAATTTTTTGGGATAGTTCCTTCATTTCGTTTAAGACTTCAGTTGCATCTTTGCCTTCTTTTTTTAGCTTAGGAACTTCTTTTGATACTTGGTTTTGTCTAGCCTTCATCTCTTCTACTTGGACTAATATCTGTCTTCTCTTTTCGTCTAATTCTACTATTTTGTCTATGTCATAATCTCCATTTCTTTTTTCAAGACCTTTTTTAACTTCTTCTGCATTTAACCTAATTCGCCTAATGTCTAACATTTTTAACTCCTCCTCAAATAATTTATTATATGATAACAATTGATTATAATATTTAAATATAGATTCCCCACCAGCTTCAGATAAATATTCATATCATAAACTCGCAAAGCATCTAAGTTTTTACTTAAAAATTCTATAAATAAAAAAACTCCCGTCCCTTATATAAAATAAGGGACGAGAGACATCTCCCGTGTTGCCACCCTAGTTAAAACTAAATAATAAATTTAGTTCACTCTATGCAGTTATCCCCTGCTTAGGTTTTACCTTTTCAGTAAAATACTCAAGGATGGATTCAATATATAACATCGCCAATTCTCACCAACCATTGGTTCTCTTAAGATATTAATATATTTACTATTTCCTATCATTGCATGTTGTTATTTTAAAGTGTATTGTACCACGTTAATTCTAAAATTGCAATACTTTTTTTAAAAAAATATTCCGATTTTTTCAAAACAAAAATGCTTGTTCAATGGCTAATAGCTCTATTCATAGCTCTAACTCATTATGTCTACTATAACTTCATTTGTAGTTGAAAGTCCTTTATTGCATAGAATCCCCAAATTCCTTATGGTTTCTTCAACAGTTTCACCTAAAATACCAGTATTAGCCTTAGCAATTACATTTTCACGAGCTAAATATGCTGCCAATACTGCTTCCCCAGCAGAAGTTGAAAGCTTAAGTGCACATGTTTCCTTAGCACCGTCACAAAGCATACCTGTAAGATTAGCCATCATATTCTGTACTGCACCGGCAATTTGATTATCGTCTCCTCCTAACATCCATGTTATGGCGGCACTAGCACCTACTCCTGCTGCTATTGCACAGCCACAAAGTGCCGATAATTTGCCAGTGTACTGTTTTACAAATTTATTTATTATATGGGCATAAAATATAGCTCTATATAGCTTTTCTCTTTCAATACCTCTTTCCTCAGCTACAACAACTATAGGAAGGACAACACCTAGTCCTTGATTGCCACTACCTGCACTAGTCATAATAGGACAATCTCCGCCTCCCATTCTTATATCAGCTCCGGCTGCAGTAAGCATTCTAGCTTTTTGGGAAGCATCTGTAGACAGTTTTCCCTGATTTTGCAGAGTTAAGAGTGAGGCTCCCCAGCCTAGACCTTTCTTGCTGTGAAGGCCCTCTTCAGCAGCCTTTTTATTCATTTCAATTCCTTCTTCTATGAACTTTAGTTTATTTATATCGATGTCTTCACATATTTCACGTAACTTTTTAAAGCTTAAATTCTCCAAAAAATCAGTAGCTGCCTTCTTGCTATTTTCTTTAATATCTTTATAAATAATTTCCCCATTTACTGCTATAGTTTCTATATGATTATGGTTATTCTTTAGTACTACCTCAACCTTATCATTAGCATCCTTCATAGTTACTTCTACATAAACATCTGGAGTATTCATTACCCATTTAACCTTTACTATGTTTTTCGAGATCATATCATGAGCTCTGTCTATGTATTCCTGATTAACATTCTTAAATATACAAAGTCCATCTTTAGGCTCCCCGCAAATAGCTCCTAATGCAGCTGCCAAATCCAAACCCCATTCATTGGTATTAGGAATCATAACTGACTTTCCATTCTTAAATATGTTTAAACTTACATTGACAGTTACATTCTCAATATCACCTTCTAAATGGTTCCTAGCTACTGAAGAAGCATAGGCTACCGCTACAGGTTCAGTGCATCCAATGGCAGGAACAGTATCCTCTCTCACCATGTCAAGTAGTGATTTCATAATATCTTTATCAGTATTCATCCCAAGACCACCTTTCTATTTTAGTTTTAGCTATGCTTACTGAATTATATTGCAAAATCTGTGCCATAAAGAATAAATCATATTATTATAAAGAATGCTTATATTTAGCCACTTAAATAGATCCCTTTTAATAATGCTGAATATTAATTCGCATATTTGCAAATTAATATTCTAACACAACCTAAAAATAATAAAACCAAGGTTAGTTAAAGTATCTAATCTTGGTTTTCTCATTTTTGCAAACTAATTCTCATTTTTGCAAATTATATCTCATTAATTTTCTATATAAAGTAGATAAATTTATATCTAAAATATTTGCTATCTCCTGCTTTGCTTGAGTTGAATCTCCATATTCTGTTAGCATGGACTGAAGAAGCTCTTTTTCATATAGTTCAACACTATCTTTAAGAGTTCTTTTTGAATTATGTTTATGTATTTTACAGTCATTAAAGGATTTTTTCAATGTAGTTGGGAGGTTGTCAAGAGATATTACTGCACTCTTTGTTACATTGACAGAATACTCTACAACATTTTCAAGTTCTCTAATATTTCCTGGCCATCTATAGTTTAAAAATAGCTCTTTGACCTCATCAGAAAAGATTTTCCTTTGCTTTTCTAATTTATAGCAATACTTTTCAAGTAAATAATCACTAAGTATAAGTATATCTCTACCTCTATTTCTTAAGGGAGGAATCACTATAGGTATTACATTTAATCTATAATATAAATCATCTCTAAATTGTTCTTCCTCAACCATTTTTTCTAAATCTCTATTTGTTGCAGCTATAAGTCTAAAGTTTACTGATATTAGTTCTTTTCCCCCGATTCTCATAAAAGCCTGTTCTTGCAATACTCGTAATAATTTTGGTTGTAAGTGTAGCGGCAAATCTCCTATTTCATCTAGAAAAAGAGTTCCTCCATTTGCCAACTCAAGTTTTCCCATTTGCCCTTCTTTTCTAGCACCTGTAAAAGCTCCACCTTCATAGCCAAATAGCTCACTTTCAAGAAGATTTTCTGGTATTGACGCACAGTTTATAGCTACAAATGGCAAATGACTTCTATTGCTTGTATGGTGTATAGCTCTAGCGAATAGCTCTTTCCCTGTTCCGCTTTCTCCCCTTAAAAGTACTGTGGAGTTACTTCCTGCTATTTGATAGGCCATATCCTTAATTTTAACTATTCCTTCACTATCTCCTATAATTGAATTGAAGTTTATGGGATTTTGTACTTCAATGAGCTTGTACGCATTTCTAACTAAGTCACTGGTTTCATGGATTTCTAATATATTGCTTGCTTTTTTCCCATCTATGACTACTGGCATACTTTTTATAATAAAACTCTTTTTTTCATTCTGAACACTAATCCTCTTTTCCTGAGGATTCATATTGTCAAACTCAATATTTATTCCAGGTAAAATATCTCTTAGTGGTCTATTTATAATATTTTTTTCAGGTAATTTTAGGTCTTTTTGAACTTTTAAATTTGCAAACTTAACTCTTTCCTTATCATCTATACATATGATGCCATCATCAAGTCCATTTATAATCTTTCTTGTCTCTTCTTCCTTTATTGTTAACTCTGATATAGTATCATAGTAGTTAAGCTTACCTACTAACAAATCACTTAATTTATTTAAAAATATAACTAGTGAACTATAACTTTTCTCTATTTTTTCCTTTTGCTCCTGGGCAAAAGCATTTACACCTATAGCTCCTAGTATTTCACCATTTCTCATTATTGGATAACCAAGAGTAGCTAATTCAGTACATTCTCTTTTAGCAGAACAGCTATTACAAATCTCATTTACATCTGGAGTATCAATGAATAATGGTTTTCTACTATTTATAATAAGCTCAAATGAACATTTTTTAGGTATTTTTTGCCCTATAATGCTTTTATATTTACCAGTAGCTGCTATTCTATTTAAGTTTTCGTCAATAATAGTTACATCCACATTTAAAACAGCAGATATTGCCTCTGCCACCTCTTGAACTGAATCTTGGATTTTGTATAGAGACAATTCCTGTCCCCCCTAAATAAATTTTGAAATTTATATAAATATAGTATTATTATATCATAATTGCTTAGTTTTCTTTTCTATTTAATATTAATAATTATATTTGTAATAAAAATAAAGTCTGCCGGTATTTACCAACAGACTTTACCATAATTATTTTAATCCCATTCCTTTTCTCTTTTTCATGATATGAGCTTCTATATCCTTGGCTATTTCTACAGGATCATCTCCTAATGCTATCTTTCCTCCTGTTATGCCTTCTACATCCTCTGTAAGCAACTTTACTAGATTTGGCGCACCAGTTACAAAAGGTGTAGGTGAAAGATGGGTATATGCTCCATAGGCAACTGCAAAGACCCCATCTATAGTTGCTTTTTGCTCCATCCATTCTGGTGCTGTCACTGCAATAGGTAAATCTGGAATGTCAACCTCTAAGTGATCTGCAAGAGCAGTTACTAGCATGGAAATTCTACCTGTATCTGTGCAGGTACCAAAACTAAGAACAGGTGGTATTTTAAGTGCTTTACATATTTCTTTGAGCCCCTCTCCTGCTAATCCTGCTGCCTCCATATTACATAATCCAGCTACTTCTAAGGCGTGATTTCCACAGCCTCCTGCTACAACTAAAATATCTTTTCTAATTAACTCCTTAACTAGATTTACTGTGACCCAATCTTGTGGCCCATTTCTCAAGGTAGAGCAATTTGCCAATGCTACAACTCCCTTTATACTACCACTTGCAATAACCTCTACTAATGGTTCTAGTTTATTGCCTAAAGCTTTTAAAACAGCCTCTGTTGAGAATCCTGCTATTGCTTTTTGCTTAATTTTAGGAACCTTTGGTACTATCTTTCCTTTTCTTTTTTTAAAGTTTTCAATTGCTAAGTCTATTAACTTGTCTGCCATTTCATCTACTTCTTCTGGATGATACGGCATTTCGTGCTGCAATCCTGGAACACCGATAATAGTGCTTACACTAACTAATGTTATTTGATATTTCTCAGCATAGTGATCTATTGCTGGTGGAGAACAGTTCTCTTCCATTGCCATTACGTCTACTGTACCAGTTGCTAATAATGGCTCTATGGACAACCAATTACCCATTAAACCAACGAAAACCTCATCCATCTCAAATCTCTGTAAAAGCTCCTGTCCTGTTTCTATAGAGCCTACTATTCTAAGACCTTTTGCTCCTGCCTCCCTTGCTCTTTCCTGTACTTCTTTAGTTCTAGATTTTTGTATTGTAGCTACTCCTGCCCAAGGCTGATGGCCGTTAAAAACAATATTTACATAATCAGGGTCCATTATTCCCAAGTCTACCTCTACCTCATGAGGCATTGGTGTTCCAAATAATATATCTTGCACCATTTCTAATCCAATTTGCGCTGTATATATGGTGGCTAAGCCTAACCTAAGAGCTTTTTTAGCTAAGGATACATAATCACCATCAACGTTTGTCAAACAACTAGCTACACAGTTTTGCTCTTCATGTATGACTCCCGCAGGATATAAATGTAGCTCTTTCCAAATCTGTTTTCTTTTCTTTGGAGCAAAAGCCTCTACCATAATACTTGGCTTATCTGGACCATTGGACATTTCTTGTTGTAAAAAATCTGCTAATTCTATGCCCATTTTTTCATTACTCTGATTAGTATTTATACCTACTTTTTCACACATCCATTTTAATTTATCTGTATCAGTTATCTTAAAAGGAGTTTTGCCTTCTCCTGTTGCTTTTAATGTCCTAAAAGCCTCATATGCATGGTGACTATATGTACCTGCTCCCATAATATTTCTTAAAAGTAAATTTCTCATAGCCATGGCATCAGCTCCAATACCACAGACACCTTTGTCTTGACCACCTTTTTCACTTATTCTACAAGGTCCTTGAGAGCAAAGTTGGCAGCTTAGTCCTTGAAGACAAAACTTACATCTAATTTTTTCCTGTAGCGCCCATCTGTCAAATACATTTGACATACCATCTTCTCTAATACGCTTTAACATTTCCTCTACTGATTCGTGATAGCTTACTCTTCCCTCAGTTTTTTCTAGTATAGCTTCAACCATATTATTATGCACCTCCAATG
>CAZUFW010000018.1:40708-44085 GCA_964619895.1 uncultured Clostridia bacterium
AAGTATGTCCTAAAAGATATTGAAATATTCGAGAAATGAATGTATATATTTATTCACCATGTTAATAATCAAAATATAGTTAAAATATAACAGGGGGGCAGGAAATGAATAGTGTGGATATAATTGCTCAAATTAGTGCTATGAAGGATATAGACTATAGAAATACTTTAGCTATAGCAAGTGTAATAGAAATACTTATCGAAAAAGGAATAATTAAAAGAAATGATATTGCTGTAAAGGCTAGACAATTAGATTCAATGTCAATTGAAGAGATTCATTTATTGAGAAAGTCATCTTTAAACTATGGCTCTATTAAAGAAGATTTTCAAGGTGCTGTTTTCTTTAAATAAGCGGTTTATACTTTTCAATGATTTACAAAAAAGCAGATATAAGGTGTTTAAATTTCAAGCCCTATATCTGCTTTTCTATTTATTCTTCTTTTTTTATTTCTAGTTTTTCTGGTGCAAGGATGTTTTCAAGTTTTTGTAGTACCTCTTCAAGTTGTTTAATATATTCTCCGTATTTTGCCCAGTCTCCATTTTGAGAAGCTTCTTTTGCATTTTTGAAAAGTTCATTAGCTCTTTTTACCAACTGCTCTGTATCTTTATTTTCTATGTTTTTGTCTAGAATATCTTCAGCTTCTCCTTTGCCATTCTCTTCAATTTTTTCTACTTCATCTAAAGTTAATTCTCCAAATATTTTAGATAATGCTAATTCAAGTGTTTCTTCCATAACTATTTTGTTTTTATATGCTACTATTACTCTCTTCATTTCTGGAAGGCTGTTTTCGTTATCTGCTTGTAAATACACTGGCTCCACATACAGAAGTGAATCCTCTATTGGTATTACTAAAAGATTTCCTCTTAATACATTTGAACCCCTTTGGCTCCATAGTGTAAGTTGAGGAGATATTTCGGAATCCTGATCTATTCTAGATTCTATTAGCATTGGACCATCTATTGTTTCGCTTTTAGGAAACTTATATATTATGAGCTGGCCATAGTTATCTTCATCATTTCTGCCTACTAGCAGGGATATCATGTTTGATCTATTAGCTGGAGTATATGGAACTGTAATTAAAAACTCTGCTTTTTCCTCTTCTGGTAGTTTAAACATAAGATAATTAGATTCTACTTCTAATATTTCTGTCATGTATTTTTCTTTAGCAATGTCCCATATATCTTCTCGGTTATAAAGTACTCTAGGATTATCAATATGATAAGTCCTGTAAATCTGAGCTTGAATATCAAACATATCTTGAGAATATCTTATGTGCTCCTTTAAGCCTTTAGGCATTTGCTCTATACTTGTAAATAAATCTTCAAATATTTTGCCGTAAGTCATTATTAAAGGATCTTTTTCATCTACAACATAAAATTTCACATCTCCATTATATGCATCTACTACTACTTTAACTGAATTTCTTACATAGTTAACCCCTGTTTGGTTATAGGGCTGAGAGTATGGGTATCTATTCGTAGTTGTATAGGCATCTATTATCCAATAAAGCTTTCCATCTTCTTGGTTCATTACTATATATGCATCTTCATCATAATGTAAAAATGGTGCTAATTTTTTAACCCTTTCATTTATATTCCTGTACATAATAATTCTACTATCAGAATTAATATTACTAGAAATTAAAAGCTTAAAGTCACCATTTTTTATAGCATATAAAAGCTTGTTTAAACCACTAAGCTGTATTCCAGCAGTTCCCTCATATAAAGTGTCTTCGTTATCGTCTCCTTTTGGATAGTCAAACTCCTTTTCATCTGTATTCACTATTATATACTCATTAGCAATTTCCCCAAAATATATCTCTGGTCTTTCTATTTTTAAATCTGTTTCAGTTATAGGAGGTATATTCTTTATTAAAAGCTTTGGTTGTCCTTCTGGAGTAGTTGCATTAACTGCAGATGCTGTAATTCCATATCCATGAGTATATCTTAAACGCTTATTTATCCACGTTTGTGCTTGTCCACTTAATTTTTCCTGGTCTAACTCTCTCGCAGATAAAAAAACCTGAGTATATTTGCCATCAATATAGTATCTATCAATATCTACATCTGTAAATCTATAGTAGGGTCTTATTCCTTGAAGCTGATTATAAACTTGGTTTACAGGTAAGTAGTCGTTTATCCTTATGTTCTTTATAGTTTCTTCGTTTTCTATAATATCTTTTTTAGTCAGGTTCTGACTAACTGGAAATATTCTTTCCTCGACATTATCAATTCCATAGGCCTTTTGTGTAAATTCTATATTATATTTCAAATATTGCTCCTCTTTTGATGCTTCGTCAGGCTCTACAATATATTTTTGGATAACTCCGCTAGCTATATTGCCAATTAATGATACAGCTATTAATAATATTGGACCTGCTAGTGCGATTTTTACCTTCTTCTTAAGAGCACCATATAAAAATCCAAATGCTGACATAATTGCAGCAGCTGCCATTATTCTATATACCCATAGAGCAACTTTTATGTCTGTATAGCCTGCCCCATGAACTATCCCTCTAGGTGAATAAAGAAGATAATAGGATTTAAGCATATAGCTTGCTCCTAGTAAAATAAACATAACAAGACCAATTACGCTTATCTGGACTAGTGCTATATTGAATATTTTATAAGTTAAACCTTTATACATACTCTTTACATTGACGAAATCCTGTCCTTCAAATAAGTTAAACTCTTCTCTTAAAGGTCTTCTTATTGCTAGCATAATCAAATAGAATATTACTGTAACTATTATAAGTACAAATAAGAATAGATTAACTAGACTAATTACTTCACTTAATAAGGGCAGCTTAAATACATAAAAAGAAACTTCTCTGTTGAATATTGGATCAGTCACATTGAAATTCGTTGAGTTTTTATACTGAAGTATTTCAAACCACAATCTATTTGATACTATTGAAGCCATGATAAATGAAATAACTGCAGATATTAAGCTTAAAAATATATTAAGCTTTCTTTCTGCTTTTTTATCTACAACAATATTTCCTAGTTTGTAGTAATTTTTCTTAATTGACATAATATAAAGGATCATTAGCAAGAAAACAACTAGAAAAGTAGGTATCCCAATTACAAACTGATTCTTTAATTGGGTAAAAAATGCTTTTGAATATCCTAATTCGTTAAACCACTGATAATCTGTCACAAAGTCAACTATGTTTGAAAATGAACCTATAACAATGATAACAACTAATGCAATCATAATTATTGCAAATTTTGATTTAAGTTTCAACGATACGACCCCTTTCAAAAAAACAAGTAGTATAATAATCATTATACTACCTATATACTCTAGGTTCAAATTGATATCAAAAAATAAAAAATCCAGCAACGTCCTTTATGACCTAACCCGATTTTCTGAAT
>CAZUFW010000019.1:0-28409 GCA_964619895.1 uncultured Clostridia bacterium
GGTATTATCGATGAAGCATTATTTAAAGCTATTGAGTCTAACAATATCGAACTTATGGGATTTCATTTTCATTTAGGCTCCAATCTTTATGATAAAAATGTATATGCTTTAGCGGTAGAAGTATTATTAAATCTAATTAAATTGCTTTATGATGAATTTGGTTTTGTTACAAAAGAACTTAATACTGGAGGAGGCTTTGGAATATATTATAATAAGGCCGATGAAGTTAAAGAGCTTGCATATTATACAGATGCAATAATGGCAAAGGTATCTTCATATTGCAACAAATTAAAGATAAATATACCTACTATTATAATTGAGCCTGGCAGATGGATAGTAGGAGAAGCAGGTATTACCCTTTATAGAGTAGGTACAGTTAAAGACATACCTAACATTAGAACCTATGTAAGTGTGGATGGTGGATTACCTGACAATCCAAGACCTGCCTTATACAATGCAAAATATGAGGCAATAGTTGCAAATAAAAGTAACCAAAGACCTAATAGTTTAGTGACTATTGCAGGAAAATGTTGCGAAACAGGCGACATACTGATTTGGGATTTAGCGGTACCGAAAATTGAAAGGGGTGATATCCTAGCAGTTTTAAGTACAGGTGCTTACAACTATTCCATGTCTAGTAACTATAATAAACTACCTAAACCAGCAGTTGTACTTTTAAGTGAAGACAAAGAATACGTAATTGTGAGAAGAGAAACATATGAAGATTTAATATCAAAGGAAAGGGTACCTGAGGGATTATTAAGTAGGTAATATTTAAGGAGGGGGAAGAATGAAAAAAGTAATAGCTTTAATGTTGGCGTTACTGATGATATTAGCTGGTTGTACAAAGGGAGGGCAGAATACACCTACAAACGTTGAAAAATCTGGAGAGGGTCAACAATCTGGAGAGACTACAAACGTTAGTAATGTAGTGCAAGAGTATTCAAGGGTTTACGCTGGGGAGCTTACAACAATAAACTACTTAGTGACAGCATCTACAAATGAGTTTGCTGTAGCAGCTAGCCTAGTCGATACTTTAATTGATTATGACAGATATGGGGTTGTACAACCTTGTTTAGCTACTGAGTGGAGAGTATCTGATGATGGGTTAGTATGGACATTTAAGCTTAGAGAAGGAGTTAAATGGTTCACTCATGATGGCAAGGAATATGCAGAAGTTGTAGCACAAGACTTCGTAGATGCCATTAGGTATATTTTAGACAATAAAAACGAATCACTGACTGCTAATATAGCATATGAAGTTATTAAAAATGCTGAAAAATTCTATAATGAAGAAATTACAGATTTTGAGGAAGTAGGAGTAAAAGCAAAAGACAAATATACTCTAGAATATACTCTAGAAAAACCTACTCCATATTTCTTATCAATGCTTACTTATGTATGCTTCTTCCCTGTTAATGGGCAATATTTAAGCGAAGTAGGAGAAAGGTTCGGTACAGATAATACTACTCTACTATATAACGGCGCATATATAATGGAAACCTTTGAACCACAGACTAGAAGAGTTCTTGTAGCAAATGAAAACTATTGGGATAAAGAAAATATTCACATCAAAAAAATCACATATACTTATAATAAAGAAGCAGCTACATTAGAACCAGAACTATTCCTACGTGGAGAAATAGATTATGCAGATATTTCTTCAACAATTATTGATGAATGGATGAAGGATCCTGTAAAGAAAGACATGGTACGTCCAAATAGAACAGGATTTTACACTTATTTCTATGCTCTTAACTTTGATCCTCAATTCCCTGCAGAATATGAACCAGAAAACTGGAAGAAGGCAGTAAATAATCTAAACTTCCGTAAATCACTATTCCATGCATTAGATAGAAAAGCAGCCATGCTAACAGCAGAACCATATGATCCAGAAAAGAGAATATCTAATACTATTACACCAAAGAACTTCGTTGACCTAGATGGAGTAGACTATACTCAGCTTGGAAGTTTGGCTAAGTTTGCAAATACTGACTCCTTTAATGAAAGCTTAGCTAAAGAATTTAGAGATAAGGCAATGGAAGAGCTAAAAGGTAAAGCCAATTTCCCAATTAAGGTCTTAATGCCTTATAACACAGGCTCAACTGAGTGGGCAAACCGTGCGCAGGTAGTAGAGCAACAACTAGAGAACTTACTAGGAACAGATTATATAGATATAATAATAGATGCTAAGCCGCCTACAGGTTTCTTAAAAGAAGTAAGACGTTCTGGAAATTATGCATTTCTAGAGTGTAACTGGGGCCCAGATTACGCAGACCCAGAGACATACACAGACCCATTTGTACCAACTGGAACATATAACTGGCCGCATCTAGCAGAAGGATATAAGGAAGCTAATGGTAAGAACAAATATGAGAATATGGTAGATACAGCTAAAGCAGAAGTATTAGATGTAGATAAGCGTTATAGCCTATTTGCAGAAGCTGAAGCATTTTTCATAGATCAAGCCTTTGTTATACCATATGCATTAGGCGGAGGAGGATATTCAGCTTCCAGATTAAATCCATTTGAATCACCATATTCACCATTTGGAGTATCTGCGGAAAGATTTAAAGGACAAAAAATCATGGAAAAATCTATGAATTCAGAGCAATTTAGTGCTGAACTAATTAAATGGGAAAAAGAACGTGCTGAAGCCCTAAAAGCAGCTGGAAGATAAAAAAAGTAAAGCAAGGACTATTGGCTAATAGTCCTTGCTTTATAACATAATTTATCCGATGGCTTACAATTCCAAGACTCCCACTTCTCCAAGTGGGAGTTGGGAATTGCATAGCCCCTGGATAACACGACTAGGCGTTCAGAGAGAGTTAAAATTTCCTCTGAACTGAGTCTTAGTTTATCAGAGTAACCTATTAGACAACAAGAAAAGGGGGAGGTAGATGTTAAGGTACTCACTCAAAAGATTATTTCAGTCACTAATTACACTATTTATCATAGTTACAGTAGTATTTCTTTTAATGAGACTTATGCCAGAAGAAGGATACTTTGGGAGCGGATATGAAAAATTAGACGAAGCACAAAGAGAAGCAATTTTAACTAGCATGGGTTTAAGAGATCCAATACATGTGCAACTAGGAAATTTCTACAAAGCCCTTCTATCAGGAGATTTGGGAAAATCTATAATCTATAGACCAAAAGTACCTATCACAGAAGTTCTTAAGACTAAAATTCCTTACTCATTATATTTCGGTTTAGCAGCTATGGGAATATCTCTTTTTGCAGGTGTTTCCTTGGGCATAATCATGGCACGTAGCAAAAGTAAGCTTTGGGATAAACTTGGCACAGGATATATTGTATTTATTAATGCTGTTCCTGCAGCAGTATATTATCTGTTTTTACAGTTGTACGTCACGGATATATTAAAATTACCAATACTTTTTAAACCTGATAAGCCTGTTAGCTGGATTTTACCTGCTATTTCCATGTCATTAGGCAGTACAGCATCTTATGCAATGTGGATGAGGCGTTATATGGTAGATGAAATAAACAAAGATTATGTAAGACTAGCAAGAGCAAAAGGGTTGAAAGACAAAGGTATTATGGTAAAACATGTTTTCCGTAATGCTTTTGTTCCCATGGCTCAGTATTTACCTACATCATTACTATACACAATATCTGGCTCTATCTATATAGAGTCCCTATATTCAATTCCAGGTATGGGTGGATTATTAGTAGATGCTATTCAAAGACAAGACAATTCATTAGTGCAGGCTTTAGTTCTTATATACTCATCAATAGGAATAGTTGGTTTGTTTTTAGGAGACATACTCATGGCAGCATTTGATCCACGTATAAATTTACAGAAAAAGGAGGGCGCTAGGTAATGGGTGGCAAGGCAGTAAATAAATTGTCAAAAAATATAAATGAGAATTTATTTGAATTTGCTGAGTATGATGATGAAGCAGCAAAGAGAGCAGGCTATTCTAATTATTCTTATTGGCGCTCTACATGGCAAGTTTTCACACAAAATAAACTGGCAGTGTTTCTTTTATTATTAATCACAGTACTCTTAACATTTACATTAATTCAACCATATCTACCAAATCAAAAACTTCCTACTAAGATATATATTGATGAGAATACAAAAATGCAGCTTAGAAACCATAGGCCAGATTCTGAGTTTTGGTTTGGGACTAATTCTATTGGGCAAGATCTTTGGGCTCGTATATGGAGCGGCACACGAACTTCACTATTAATAGGAATAGTGGTAGGTATTTGGGAGGCTGTAGTTGGAATTGTTGTAGGAGCATTGTGGGGATACGTAAGACGCCTAGACCGTGCAATAACTGAAATTTACAATGTAATAAACAATATACCAACAACTATTATTCTAGTTTTATTAACATATATAATGCGCCCTAGCTTAACTACAATGGTTTTCGCAATGTGCATGACTGGTTGGTTAGGCATGGCACGCTTTGTACGCAATCTTATAGTAATTATTAGGGACAGAGAATACAATCTAGCATCAAAATGCTTAGGAACTCCAACTAGAAGAATTATAACTAAAAATCTTTTACCTTATTTAGTTTCAGTTATTATGCTTCGAATGGCATTAGCTATTCCAGCAGCAATAGGCTACGAAGTTTTCCTAACATATATAGGACTTGGATTGCCAGTTAGTATTCCATCACTAGGAAATTTGATTAACGAAGGCAGAGCCCTTATGATGGTTCCATCCTTACGTTACCAATTGATTTTCCCTGCAATAGTACTATCCCTTATAACTATATCTTTTTATGTAATGGGCAATGTGTTTGCAGATGCAGCTGACCCAAAAAATCATGTTTAGGAGGTGGCACTATGACAGAGGGGAAAATTATTTTATCCGTAAAATACTTAGTAGTTAAATTTAAGCTGAGAGGAAAGGTTTTAACAGCAATAAGAGGCGCATCTCTTGATCTTTATGAGGGTGAAAGTTTAGCAATAGTTGGAGAGTCTGGATCAGGTAAATCTGTATTCACTAAAACATTTATGGGATTATTAGATGCTAATGGTTGGATAGATAGCGGAAATATAATATATGATGGAGAAAATCTAGCTAATTTTAAAGCAGAAGATGATTGGGTGAAAATCAGAGGCAAAAAGATAGCCATGGTGTTTCAAGACCCAATGACTTCATTAAATCCTCTTAAAACTGTAGGTAAACAAGTTCAAGAAGCAGTTGAACTTCATCAAGGATTAAAAAGAGAAGAAGCTAAAAAAGCTGTAATTGAAATTTTAAGAGATGTTGGAATACCTGAGCCTGAAAAAAGATATAACCAATATCCTCATGAGTTTTCTGGAGGTATGAGACAGAGGGTTGTTATAGCCATAGCAGTAGCCTGTAGGCCTAGAATTCTTATTTGTGACGAGCCTACTACTGCATTAGATGTGACCATACAGGCTCAAATACTAAACCTTCTGAAAATGTTAAAAAAGAAATATAATTTGACTACTATATACATTACTCATGATTTGGGTGTTGTAGCCAATGTGGCAGATAGAATAGCCGTTATGTATGCAGGCGACATTGTAGAGATAGGAGCCTGTGAAGAAATCTTTTATAACGCTCAACATCCTTATACTTGGGCACTATTATCCTCACTTCCTCAGCTTGGAGCTAAGGGAGAGCCTTTGCATTCAATAAAGGGAACACCTCCAAATCTATTCAATGAAATAGTAGGAGATGCCTTTGCACCTAGAAATCCAAAAGCACTTAAAATAGATTTTGTAGAAAAACCACCATATTTTACAGTTAGTCCTACACATAAAGCAAAGACATGGCTATTAGATCCTCGTTCTCCAAAAGTAGAGCCACCTGAGTCTATTCAAATACTTCGTCAGCAATGGGGGTGGAGTAATAATGCCTAAAGAAGAGAGAGAAATATTATTAGAGGTTAAGAACTTACGTGTAGAATTTGGTAAGAGAAAAAAGAATAGGTTTGTTGCTGTAAATGACGTTAGTTTTCATATATACAAGGGAGAAACCTTTGGGTTAGTAGGAGAATCCGGTTCAGGAAAAACTACCATAGGAAGATCTATAATCAGATTAAATGAAACTGCTGGTGGAGAAATATATTTTAAAGGAAAGAAAATAAATGGGGATATAGATAAAAGCTTAGATAAAGAATTGACTAGAAAAATTCAAATGATATTCCAAGACCCTATGTCTTCACTAAATGAAAGAGCAAAAGTAGATTATATAGTATCAGAAGGACTATATAACTTGAAAAATTATAAAAGTGAAGAAGAAAGAAAAGAAAAAGTGGAAAAAGCTCTTTTAGATGTTGGATTATTGCCTGAATTTTTAAGCCGCTTTCCACATGAGTTTTCAGGAGGGCAAAGACAAAGAATAGGAGTTGCTAGGGCCTTAGTCATGGAGCCAGAATTAATCATAGCTGATGAGCCAATATCTGCATTAGATGTTTCTATTCGAGCACAGGTATTAAACCTTTTGTCAGAACTTCAAAAAAAGAAAGGTTTAACTTACCTATTTATAGCCCATGACTTATCTGTTGTTCAGTTTATCACAGATAGATTGGCAGTAATTCATAAAGGGAAAATAGTGGAGATGGCAGAAACAGAGAAACTTTTTAGAAATCCACTACATCCTTATACACGTGCGCTTTTATCAGCTATACCACTTCCAGACCCTAGAGCAGAAAAGAATAAAATTTTAGAAGTCTATGACCCTAGCATACATGATTATGAGAACAATCTGCCAAAGTGGATAGAAATAGAGAAAGGTCATTTTGTTTTAGGAAATGATAAAGAGATTGAAGAATATGAAAAAACATTGGAGAGAAATAAAAATGTTGAGACCAAAGCCACTTAAAAAAGGAGATACAATAGGTTTAGTAGGGACTTCAAGTCCAACACCTCCTGAAAGAATAAAGCCAGCAATAGAAGCCTTGGAAAGGCTAGGGCTAAAAGTTATTGTAGGGGAAAGCTGTTATGCTTCACATGGCTATCTTTCTGGAGAAGATGAGTTAAGAGCTAGAGATATTAATAGTATGTTTAGTAACCCATCTGTAAAAGGAGTATTTTCTATTAGAGGAGGGTATGGTTCAGCTAGGTTATTAGAATTATTAGATTATGAGATGATAAAGTCGAATCCTAAGCTTTTTATTGGCTATAGTGATGTTACGGCATTACATATTGCATTTAATCAAATTTGCAATCTAGTTACCTTCCATGGACCAATGCCTTCTACGGAGCTTTACAAAGAAGTAGATGACTATACAATGGATTATTATTTAGAGAATATTTTTAGTGACAAACCCTTAGGACTAATAAAAAATCCAGAAAGCATAGAAATGAAAACCCTAGTAGGAGGAAATTGTGAAGGGATTTTAACTGGAGGTAATTTATCTTTAATTGCAGCTTCAATAGGCACAAAATATGAAATAGATACAAAAGGAAAAATTCTTTTCATAGAAGAAGTAGATGAAGAACCCTATAGAATAGACAGAATGCTGCTACAGCTTAAACAATCAGGAAAATTAGAAAGTGCAGCAGGAATAATTTTAGGCTCATGGACAAACTGCAAAGCTGAAGAGCCTGAAAAGAGCTTATCATTAATGGAAATATTTAATGAGCTAATAGTTCCATTAAACAAGCCAACTATATACGACTTCCCATGTGGACATAGTCTTCCAACTGTTACTTTACCACTAGGAGCCAGGGTGAGAATAGATGGAGTAAGTAGTAGTGTTTGTGTGATTGATTAGGATGCAATATTTCTATTGTATTGCTTATAAACAATTATAAAAGATTTATTTTAAGGTTGAAACACTGAATATGAGGTGAATAAAAATGAAATTAGCTTTAGTCACTAGTACCATTGCACCACTAATGCTGAAACCTAAATTTAACACAGAAAAAGCAGATGAGGCTTTATGTGGCATGACACTAGAAATTTTAGAGGACCTTAATGATGGCTGGTATAATTGCATAACTAGCTACAACTACAAGGGATATGTTCACGAGAGTCATATATCCATAGATACTGAAAAAACCAATAGGTGGAAAGAAGAAGCAAAAAATATAATTAATCATAGATACGTGGATGTTATGGCTGAACCTAAATATCAGTCTTATATAATTCAAAATTTAGTTAGGGGTTCAATAATTAAATTAACTAATGAGACATCAGATCCATGGTCTAAGATAATATTACCAGATGGTAAAGAAGGCTGGATAAAGTCAATATACATAGGAAAATATTTAACTTCTTTTATGAACATACCAGAAGAGGAGCTAAGAAATAACCTAGTCAATACTGCATTAGACTACTTAGGAACTCAATATAGATGGGGCGGCAAAACACATCTTGGTCTAGATTGTTCGGGACTATGTTCCATATCATATCTTATGAATGGAGCAACTATTTATAGAGATGCTCATATAAAAGAAGGATTTGATATGAAGGAAATATTAAAAGAAGAAATAAAAAAAGGAGATTTAATATTCTTTCCAGGCCATGTTGCCATGTATCTAGGTGAGGATAAATATGTACATTCTTCATCAAGAAATAGTGGAGTTTCTATTAATAGTTTAAATCCTGAACATAAGGATTATTGGGAAGGGCTGGCTAAGTCTATAATTAAGTGCGGGAGCATATTTTGATTAATTAAGAATTAGGAATTAAAAATTAAGAATAAAACTTAAAAATAAAACTTAAAAATAAAACTTAAAAATAAAACTTAAAAAGAGATTCTTCACATTAGTTCTGGATAGCGAAAAGTGTCATCCTGAGATGGGCAGTATTAGCTTTACCTACGAAGGATCTCGTATTTAGAATGGAGAATTGTGAATGGAAAATTAAGAATTATGTTGGGATAGCCATTGGCTGTAAGATGAAGGGGCTGGTTTCCATGCTAGCCCATGATAGTTTAATAAAAGGGAGGAAAAAGTTATGAAAATATTCATATCTGTAGATATGGAAGGAATTTGGGGAGTTGTTTCTCCTGCCCATATTAACAGTGACACAAGTGAATACCAACGCATGAGAAGGCTCATGACAAAAGAGGCTAACCTAGTAATTGATGAAGCTTTCAAAAATGGAGCTACAGAAGTAATAGTTAATGATTCCCATGATAATATGGATAACTTATTAATCGAAGAACTAGATCCTAGAGCACAACTCATGAGCGGTTCTCCAAAGCCGCTAAGCATGATGCAGGGTATAGATGAGACATTTGACGGTATTATATTTATAGGCTATCATACAAGATGTGGAACACCTAATGGAGTATTTAATCATACATACATGGGTTCTACAATATCAAGAGTTTTTATAAATAGAAAAGAAGTTGGAGAATGTGGAATAAATGCAGGTGTAGGAGGATATTTTGGAGTACCTATCCTAGCTATTTCTGGAGATGACTTGCTGGCAGCTCAGGCTATAGAGGAAATAGGAAATATTGAAACTATAGTAGTCAAAAAAGCTGCTGGCAGATACGTAGCACACAATCTATCTTACAATGAATTAAAGAAAACATATGAAGAAAAACTTAAAAAAGCATTTGCCAATATTAATGAGTACCCAGTACTAGAATACTCAGGAAATATCACTATGGACATAGAGTTTGTTACAGAAGTAAAGACGGAAAATGTAATGCTATTGCCACAGGCAAAGAGAATAAACGAAAAAACTATTAGAATAGAGTCAGAAGATTATTTAGAGTTATTCATGTTATTTAGAACATGCATGAATTTAGGAGGAGCAATTAAATAGAAATTTTCATCCCCTCTTTTGGAGGGGCTTCCCCTTTTTTGACTCTTATATACTTTCATGAACTATAAACGAGGTGAACAAAATGTTAATAGAAAATATAAAATCTTGTTATACAGACACAAACGCAAATGTATCAATAGTATTAAAAGATTTAACTAATGATAAATGGATTCATTTATTAGACGAAAATAGAGCTGTTCCATCTGCCAGCACCATAAAAATGTTGATAATGATAGAGGCATTAAATCAGGTTCTAGAAGGAAAATACAAGCTTAATGAAATCATAAAGATAAAAGAAGAAGACAAGGTTAACTTTAGCATAATAAAAGACTTAACAGCAGATATATATAACTTTGTAGACCTAATAACACTTATGGCAATAGTAAGCGACAACACAGCTACAAACATATTAATTGACTTACTAGGCTATGATAATATTAATGAAATGGGTAAAAAATTAGGACTTAATAACACTATATTATCCAGAAAGATGATGGACTTTAAAGCCATAAAAGAAGGACGACAAAACTATACAAGTGCTATGGATATGGCAGTAATAATGGAAAGCATATATAGAAATCAAATCTTATCACCAGATATGTGTGACTTAATGATAGATATATTAAAAAAACAGAAATACAGAGATTGTCTATGTAGATTTCTTTTAGAAAATGTAAGCGTAGCTCATAAAACTGGCGGATTAAAAAATCTTAGTCATGACATAGGAATATTTTATTTAGATAATATTGATTATCTTTTAGGTGTATTTGTTACAGAAGCAAGCAGCGATATAGAAGCTAAAGAAGTAGTTGGAAAGATATCTAAAGTGGTATATGATTATTTTTCAAGTATGTAATTTATAAATAGTGATTGAGCATTAAGCAATATGTAAAATATAATTAATCCATATACCATTTAGAATGTGTAAAAATACCATTTGAATGGATACTATATGGTTTTTCCAATTGCAAAGTGATACAATAAAACAAAGAGAATAGAGAAACATTAAACAAAGGAGCTGTTGCTAAATGAAAATTGCAGTACTAGAACCATTAGGAATAACAGAAGAAGAAATCAGAGCCATTGCTAAACCTATTACAGATAAAGGTAATGAGCTAATAATTTATAAGGACAAAGTGGCTGAAGTAGAAACATTAAAACAAAGAGTCAAGGACATGGACGTGTTGGTGTTAGCAAACATGCCTTTAAAAGGAGAAGTTATTAAATCAAATGATAAAATCAAAATGATTTCAGTAGCATTTACTGGAGTAGACCATGTAGATTTAGAAGCATGTAAAGAAAATCAAATCATAGTTTCAAATTCAGCAGGATATAGCACATCATCAGTTGCAGAGCTTACATATGGACTAATAATTTCGTTACTTAGAAATATTGTACCTTTGGATGATGCTGCAAGAAAAGGAAAAACTATGGCTGGATTTAGTCAAACAGATTTATTTGGAAAAACACTAGGAGTAATAGGAACTGGAGCCATAGGAAAAAGAGTAGCAGAAATAGGATTAGCTTTTGGTTGTGAAGTAATAGCTTATAATAGAAGTGAAAACAAAGACCTTGTAAACCGAGGAGTAATATATAAGCCTTTGGAAGATATATTAAAAGAAAGCGACATAGCAACTATTCACCTTCCACTGACAAAAGACACAAGAGGATTAATAAATGCAGAAAAATTAAAGCTAATGAAGAAGGATGCATTACTCATAAATACAGCGAGAGGACCTATTGTTGATAATGAGGCCTTAGCAGAGGCGTTAAAGAATGGAGAACTAGGAGGAGCAGGTATAGACGTTTTTGACATGGAACCACCACTACCTTTAGAATATCCATTACTTAACTCACCAAACACAGTACTAACTCCACACATAGGCTTTGCAACAAAAGAAGCTATGCAGAGAAGAGCCAAAATTACTTTTGAAAATATAATCCGTTGGATTGAAGGAAATCCGCAAAATAGGGTGATATAAAAAAATCTTTGAATCAAATATAGAAAACTAGGGCTTAAGCTCTAGTTTTTTATATTATAAAGCTGCCCCTAAAAGAGATGTATCATTACATGTAAATAGTAAATCATTAAAATATCTAGTATAATATAAATTATATTTAGGTGTAACTAAACAAATTTTAATTAATTCTTATGCCTTGATACATGGAGAGGACGATAGTTATTATGAATAAGCACAATATTAGCTGTGATAAATCCTTATTAGATTGCGAAATCCTAAAAGAATTAGAACATTATAAACAAATATATGGAGAATTGAAGCTTATATTGGATGCAACATATGATGAGATTGTAATTGCAGATGGAAAGGGAGTTATTTTAAGAGTTAGCAAATCATGTGAGAAATCCTTCGGAATATCGGAAGATGAGATGATAGGAGTTAGCGCCAAGGAATTAGAAAAAAGAGGCGTACTCTCAAAATCTACTGCTGCTTATGTTGCAGAAAATAAAAAGAAAGTTACATTAATACAGACTACAAAATCAGGTAGCAGATTAATGGTAACAGGAATACCAATGTTTGATGAAAGTGGAGAAATCATAAGAATTATAAGTATATCGCGAGATGTTACAGAACTTGAAAAACTAAAAAGTAGGCTTAAAGAAACAGAAGAAATACTTAATTGGTTTCGAGAAGAAATGCGTAAAAAACAGTCTCAGGAAAATCAATTAGTTACTGGAAATAATAAGATGATGAAATATATCATCGAAAATCTTAGTCAGGTATCAAACTATAATGTAATCGTATTATTAACAGGCGAAACGGGAGTCGGAAAAAGTCTAATAGCTAAAACTATCCACCAAATGAGTAATAGAAGGCAAGAGCCATTTGTTCACGTGAACTGTGGAGCAATTCCAGAAAACCTGCTAGAATCAGAACTTTTTGGATATGTAGAAGGTGCATTTACTGGTGCAAGTAAGAAAGGAAAGAAAGGTCTTTTTGAAGCTGCCAGTGGTGGCACATTATTTCTTGATGAAATTGGGGAAATTCCTTTAAATGTTCAAGTAAAGCTTTTGCATGTAATTGAAAACTCCTATATTAATAAGATTGGAAAGACGACCCCAATCAAAATAGATACTAGAATTGTAGTTGCTACAAACAAGAATTTGAAAAAACTTGTAGAGGAAGGTAAGTTTAGAGAGGACCTGTATTATAGATTAAATGTTGTACCTATTCATATACCCTCATTGAGAGAAAGAAAAGAAGATATACCTATACTAATACATCATTTTATTGACAAACTTAATGCGAAATTTGGATTAAGCAAATCAATATCTGAAGAAGGATATAAATTACTTACCTCTTACGACTGGCCGGGGAATATAAGGCAGCTTGAAAATACAATAGAGAGATTATTGATAACAGTACAAAAAGATACAATAGATATGTCACATATTATTAATGTTATTGGTCCAGAAGATGTTGTAGATACCGGACTTCAAGGTATAATACCCCTAAAGCAGGCAAGAGAAGCTGTAGAAACAAGAATTATTAAAGAAGCATTGAAAAAATATAAGACAACTAGGAAAGTAGCAGAAGTTTTAGAGGTAGATCAGTCTACTATTGTAAAAAAAATGCAAAGATATAATATAGTCATAGGTGAAAAGTAAAATACTTGATTAAAATATTCATCGCTTGATGAAAAATATCATAAATTTCAAAGAAAATTACGAAACCTATATAACAAAAACTAATTTATTGAATTGTAAAAAAAGAAAATGAAAATATAATATTAAAATTATAAGTGATAAAACTACCATAACAATTAGATTTATGCAAAAATCCTTTTAAAAAATTATTATTCTAAAAACTATGCCAACTCTGGCATAGTTTTTGCTATTTATTTTAACTTAATAAAAATGATAGAAACAGAGAAATGCTATTATCAGGAGGCATGGAGATGAAAGTTAATATAGAACGTATAAGAAATGATATAGAACAGATTGGTAGATTCAACCAAACTCCAGAAAAAGGCTGTACAAGATTTTCTTTTACCAATGAGGATAAATTAGCAAAAAAATATCTAATAAATGAAATGAAAAAAATTGGTTTGGATGTAATTATAGATCCTATAGGCAATATTAGAGGAAAGCTTGAAGGAGCTAATCCAGCGGCACAATCAATATTAACGGGGTCTCATATAGATACAGTTTTAAATGGAGGAAATCTTGATGGGGTGTTAGGTGTCGTATGTGGACTTGAAGTATTAAGAACGATAAAAGAAAATTCAATACGTATAAATAACCCCATAGAACTAGTAATATTTGTAGAAGAAGAGGGATGTAGCTTTGGAAGTCCTATGATTGGAAGTAAAGTTATGACAGGGAAACTCACATTAGAAGATTTAAAAATATTGAAAAATGAAAAGGGAGAGTCTCTATACAATGTTGCTAAATCATTTGGACTAAACCCAGATAACATCAGCGATTTTGTGGTTAATTCAGACCAAATAAAAGCTATGCTTGAATTACACATTGAACAAGGTGTTGTACTGGATTATGAGAATATTCCAGTGGGTATAGTTAAAGCTATCGCTGGCTTAGAAAGATATACTATTGAGTTTAAAGGAATATCAAATCATGCAGGAGCAACCCCTATGGCTCATAGACAAGATCCTATGGTTGCAGCAGCAAATGTTATTGCTTCTATAGATGAAATAATAAGAAATAAGGCATGCCCTTTTACTGTATGCACAGTGGGGAAAATTCTTTGTGAACCTAATATTTCAAATGTAATTCCACAGAAGGTGTCATTTACCATAGATGTTAGAGATGTGGAAGAATGCGGTGTAAATATAGTTGTGGAAGAGATAAGAAAGAAAGCTGAAGAAGTGTCGAAAAAAAACAATGTAGAGTGTGATATGAAGTTAATGGGAAAGGCTGAAGGGGTAATACTATCAAACTTTATAGTTGAGACAATAGAAAAGTTAGCAAAAAAAAGAAAGACAAAATATAAAATTATGAATAGTGGTGCAGGGCATGATTCATGTATGTTTGGCGACATTACAGATGTAGGCATGATATTTGTTCCAAGTATTGGAGGAAGAAGTCATACCCCCGAGGAAGATACAAGTTACGACGATATAAAATTAGGTTGTAACATTTTACTAGATACCATACTAGAGCTAGCCATAGACAAATAAGTGTATATTAGCACTAGAGGTATGTTTAATTATCGAAGGGGTACTTATCTGTAAGCCAATATATAAATAAAAAGTGAAACTAGCACAAATCTAGTTATTTATTATTACTTCAAGTTTGATGGAGGTGATAGTTGAAACTACATAATCATTAAGGTTTGAAAAAACAATAAAAAGGAGTGTAGAAAACATGGAAAAAAACATTTTGGAAAAGACTTTTAAACTAGAAGAACATGGCACAGACATTAAGACAGAAATCGCTGCAGGACTTACAACTTTTATGACTATGGCCTATATATTAATTGTACATCCTAAAATTATGGCTGACGCAGGTATGCCATTAGAGGCCGTAACAGTTTCAACTGCATTAATATCAGGAATAATTACATTATTTATGGCATTTTATACAAACTTACCTTTTGCATTAGCACCATCAATGGGAAGTAATGCGTTCTTGGCATATACTCTAGTTGCCGGCGGAATATTAACCTGGCAACAAGGATTAACATTAGTATTAATATCTGGTATTATTTTTGTACTTCTTACTGTGCTAGGACTTAGAGAAGTAATAGTTGAGATGCTTCCACGTACCATCAAAATTGCTATGGGACCTGC
This sequence comes from uncultured Clostridia bacterium, assembly GCA_964619895.1. GTDB lineage: Bacteria > Bacillota > Clostridia > Tissierellales > Proteiniboraceae > Proteiniborus. Next base: position 15,515 of record CAZUFW010000019.1, read on the forward strand.
TGTAGGGCTTTTTATAGCTCAATTAGGTTTCAAAAATGCTGGAATGATAACTGCTGTTAATGGTCAATTAAAAATAGGAGATTTAAGCTCCCCTGGTGCTATACTAGCAATAATTGGGATACTATTATCAGCTGCACTTATGGCCCATAAGGTAAAAGGTGCATTACTATGGGGAATTTTGGCAACAACATTAATAGGAATACCTATGGGAATAACAAAGCTCCCACAACAAATATTTTCATTACCACCTTCAATTGCTCCAATTTCTTTTAAACTAGATTTTAGCGGAGTATTGAAGTTATCCTTCATACCACTAATATTTACATTCCTTGTAGGTGACTTCTTTTCTACATTAGGAACTCTCTTAGGAGTTTCTGCAAAAGCAGGCATGTTAGATGAAAATGGAAATTTACCTCATATTGAAAAACCTTTCTTAGTAGACGCTATAGGTACTGTTGTAGGTGCAATATTTGGTTTAACTACTATAACAACTTTTGTTGAATCAGCTTCTGGAGTTGAAGAAGGTGGAAGAACTGGGTTAACATCCTTAGTTACTGGATTAGCTTTTTTAGCAATGGTATTCTTGGTACCAGTTGCTTTAATTATACCAACTGAAGCAACAGCAGCGACATTAATTCTTATAGGATTATTAATGATATCAGCGGTTCAACAAGTTGATTTTAAAGATTTTACCGAGGCACTCCCTGCTTTCATTACAATGTTATTTGCAGCTTATACATTTAGCTTATCTAACGGCATTAGCGCAGGTATACTAACATATGTATTTATAAAAATAGTAACAGGAAGGGCAAAAGAAATACATTGGGGACTTTACTTACTTTGTATACCTCTAATATACTATTTTATTAGTTTATAGGTTATATTATTAAATGAGCATAAAAACTGTAGGAGGATTAATTTATGAAATTGCTAATGAAAGATACAGAAACGTTAATAGAAGCATCACTTGGAATCCGACCTATGGATTTAGTTATAAGAAATATAAAGCTTTTTAATGTATTTACAGGTGAAATATATTCTGCTGATATAGGAATATACAATGGAATTATTGCGCATATTGATGCAGATCCTGATGCATTACTTGATGAAGAGTCAAGGAAAAAATATGCTATTGTAGGAAAACAAGAATTTGATGGACAAGGTCTATATGCAATTCCTGGGCTTATAGACTCACATGTTCATGTGGAAAGTAGTATGATGACACCTTCTAATTTTGCAAAGGTAATAATTCCACATGGAACTACTACCATTATTACAGACCCTCATGAAATAGGTAATGTTCTAGGACTAGACGCAGTAAAATATATGATTGAAGCTAGCGAGAATCTTCCTATGAAACAATATATATTAGTTCCATCATGTGTACCTGCAGTGCCAGGAGTGGAAAACTCAGGAGCAGAGTTTGGGCAGGAAGAAATTAAAGAAGTGATGAACTGGGATAGAGTTCTAGGACTTGGAGAACTTATGGACTTTAAAGGTGTTATATCTAGAAGTAGACGAATGATGGAAATACTTAATTTAGCGAAAGATAAAAATATATTTGTTCAAGGACATGCACCTGGGCTATCAGGACGTGGATTGTCTGCATATCTTTGTGCAGGTGCTAAGACTGACCATGAGGTTAGAGTAGGACAAGAAGCAAGAGACAAAATGCGTTTTGGTATGACCTTGGATGCCCGTGAAAGCTCAATGTCAAGAAATGTAGAGGATATAGTTAATGCTATAAAGGACTTCCACTGTCCTCCAAATCTTACGTTTTGCAGTGATGATAGAGAATCATCAGATCTTCTTACAGAGGGTCACATTAACCACGTTGTAAGAAGAGCTATGGAATCAGGTTTAAAGCCAATAGATGCTATCAGAGCAGCTACTTTAAATGCTGCTAGATCAATAGGAATAGAAAATTTAGGAGCAATAGCACCAGGATATGTAGCAGACATAGTGCTATTACCATCCTTAGCTGAAATGAAACCAACTTATGTGTTTCATGAAGGTAAGTTAGTGGCACAAAATGGAAAATTAACCATTGAGATATCTGAAAAAGACTTTGAAATAGAAAAGAGAAATACAGTTAATTTAAATTGTCCAACTGTAGAACAATTCAAAATTAAAGCCCAAATAAGAAAGGGAAAAATAGCCACAAGAGTAATAAGCTATTTTTCACAACATTCATCACTAACAGAATACAAGATAGAAGAATTATCTGTAGAAGACGGGTATTTAGATATTAGGGAGCATGAAGAGCTGAAGTATATAGCAATATTTAATAGATATGGAACTAATGATTATTCAACAGGTATAGTGCGCAATTTTGGAATTAAAGAAGGTGCTATAGCTAGTACTGTGTCACATGATAGCCACAATGTTACTGTAGCATGGTCTAGTCCTGAGGATGGGGAACTAGCAGTTAAGACTTTGATAGAAATAGGTGGTGGAATAGTATGTGTAAAAGATGGTAAAGTACTTGGACAGCTTAAGCTTCCTATAGCAGGACTCATGTCTAAACTATCTTGTGAAGAGCTTACTATAGAAATCGAAAAAATGAAAGAGATAGCAAAGCAACTAGGCATCGAGAGCAAAAATCCATTACTACGTATAGCAACGTTAGCACTTCCTGTAATACCAAATGCAAAAATTACTGATAAAGGTTTAGTTGAAGTAAATACTCAAAAGATAGTTTCTCTATTTGAGCAATAAACATTAGATAAAGAACCCAAGTTTGGGTTCTTTATCTAGTCAAAGGAACTACAGAGCCAAAAATATTACAATTGCAGTACAGGCAAAAGAAATGCTAGATAGAGCTATAGATATCTGGTAAGATTATTGTTGTAATAAATATAAATATACAATTAGCATAGACGAAAAAATTATAATAGTTTGGAGGTACTTATGAAAAGAATATTTGTAACTGGAGCACTAGGACAAATTGGTTCAGAATTAATAATGAAAATGAGAGATATGTATGGAAACGACAATGTTATAGCAACAGATATTAGAAAAACAAATGATAACCAGGTTGTTGAGTCAGGACCATTTGAAATACTTGATGTTACAGACGGAAAAGCAATGCTAGAATTAGCAAAGAAGCATGATGTAGATACTATTATGCATTTAGCAGCACTGCTATCCGCTACAGCAGAAGCTAATCCAATGCTTGCTTGGAATATAAACATGGGTGGACTTGTAAATGCTTTAGAAGTTGCCAGAGAACTTAATTGTCAATTCTTTACACCAAGCTCAATAGGAGCTTTTGGACCATCTACTCCAAAAGATAATACTCCACAGGACACTATTCAAAGACCTACAACAATGTATGGCGTAAACAAGGTATCTGGAGAGCTTTTGTGCGATTATTATTTCAAAAAATTTGGTGTAGATACAAGAGGAGTTCGTTTTCCAGGATTAATTTCATATATAACACCGCCAGGTGGTGGGACAACAGATTATGCTGTTGATATATATTATGAAGCATTAAAAGCTGGAAAATATACTTCCTATATAGCTGAAGGAACATATATGGACATGATGTATATGCCAGATGCATTAAATGCTATTGTTGATTTAATGGAGGCAGATCCTACAAAACTTATTCATAGGAATGCATTTAATGTAACGGCTATGAGCTTTGAACCAGAGGAAATCGCAGCAGAGATTAGAAAACATATACCAAGCTTTGAGATGAGTTATGATGTTGACCCAATAAGACAAGCCATTGCAGAAAGTTGGCCAAATTCAATAGATGCAACTGCAGCAAAAGAAGAGTGGGGTTTTAAAGCAGATTATGACCTAGCAAAGATGACTAAAGATATGCTAGAAAAACTAAAATAAGAAGTGTGACCTAATGGTCACACTTCTTATTTATTATACAACTCAACAATTTTTAAAATAACTTCAACTGCCTTTTCCATAGATTCAGCACATATAAATTCATACTTTCCATGGTAGTTATGTCCACCAGTAAATAGATTAGGACAAGGAAGTCCCATATAAGATAGTCTGGAGCCATCAGTACCGCCACGTACAGGTTTTATTATAGGAGTTATATCTAGTTCCTCCATAGCTTTTTTAGCAGTGTCAACTATGTGCATTACCGGCTCAATTTTTTCCTTCATATTATAATATTGATCCTTTATTTCTACGTGAACAGTACCTTCTCCGTATTTAGCATTTAAGAAATCCACTACTTTTTGCATAAGAGCCTTTTTCTCTTCAAATTTATCTTTAAAATGATCTCTTATAATATAGCTAGCTTTTGTTTCTTCTACATCACCATTTAAGGATGAAAGAAGGAAAAAACCTTCATAGCCTTCTGTGTATTTAGGTTTTTGATTTTCAGGTAGCATAGAATTTAATTCCATAGCTATTTCTATTGAGTTTATCATTTTATTTTTAGCAGTTCCAGGGTGCACATTTCTACCCTTAATGACTAGCTTAACTCCAGCAGCATTGAAATTTTCATATTCAAGCTCTCCTAGTTCTCCACCGTCTACAGTATAAGCAAAGTCGGCACCAAACTTTTCTACATTGAAATAATCAGCACCTCTTCCTACTTCTTCATCTGGTGTAAAAGCAACTTTAATATCACCATGCTTTATTTCAGGGTTATTCACTAGATACTCTATAGCAGCCATTATTTCTGCTATACCTGCTTTATCATCTGCTCCTAGTAGAGTAGTGCCGTCTGTAGTAATTAAAGTCTTACCTATGTATTTTTTCAACTCAGGAAACTCTTTTGTAGATAAAACTATATTGTTTTCTTTATTTAAAACAATATCTCCGTCATCATAGCTTTCAACTATTTTAGGCTTTACATTTTCTCCTGACATATCAGGGCTAGTATCCATATGTGCGATAAAGCCTATAGTAGGCGCAGTCTTATCTGTGTTTGAAGGAAGAGTAGCCATGACATAACAGTTTTCATCTACTGAAGCATCATTTAGTCCTAGCTCCTTTAATTCCTTAACTAAAAGATTTGCCAATTCGAATTGTTTTTTGGAACTTGGAAAGCTTGGGGAATCATATTCTGATTTCGTGTCTATAGCTACATAATTTAAAAACCTATCAACTACTTTTTTCATTTCATATCCACCTCTTAGAATATATTTATCCTTACTATTTCATTTAATAATTATTATAATGTATTTATAAGGAAAATAGAAGAACTTGGAACAAATATTCACAAAATTAGTCTAATTGGTAATGGAGGTGGCAGAATGAAAAAAAGTGGTATAATTTTAATTACTTTTATTATTATTGCTTTACTCATGACCTCATGTGGAAAAAAGACAGAACAACCAATTGACGGTGAAAATATTAGCCAAGATAATACTATAGATAATGATAATGAAAATACCGAAGATAAAAACATAGATGGTGATAATAATACCCTTACACAGGAAAGACCTTTAGTTCTTAACTTAGACAGCAGAACAAGATTATTGATGGGAGACAATGCCGAAAAAGGACTAATGTTTTATAGCAGTAAATGGTTAGACAATAATAAATATATTTTTCAACATAGTGTAAGAAGAGATAATGCTTTTTACATATTTGATACCGAAAGCAATAAATTAGAAAAAACTTTAGATTTAACAGGAGAGTATTGGTGGATAGATGTAGTAGGCAACGGGAACGGGGTCATATACTCAGAAGACGGCTTTAATGGACTTTACTATTATGATAATAAAGAGCCTATTAAAATCATGGATAGACAGTCTTGGTACAATATATCGCCTGATGGAAAAACAATGATAGTCAATGGATTTCCGGCAGATAGCGATGGAACAGAGTATAAAAGATATATATATGATATAAAAAGCAAAGAGCTAAAGTATACGTCTCTTATACCTGATATGGATTATGTATTTTCCTATTTAGCTGCTAGATGGAGTCCCGATTCTATTCATGTGTCTTCCCAAGATACTGATAAGAGTCATACTTTGAAGATAATCAATGCAGTTGAAAATAAGGTTAAAAAGAAAATTACTAAAGATGATGCAATTATTTCATTTCCAAGTTGGTCACCTGATGGCAAGAATATTGTGTTCTTGGTTCAATCAAAGGGAAAAGAAGATTATTTTTTAGTTGGAGAAGAAATGGGATTTTATATGTCAGACATTTTAGGAATATATAATATCCATAATAATTCTGTTGAATATGTTAGTCTAGGAGATAATCTAACAATTTCTAATATTATTTGGGACGTAAATGGTAAAGGTTTCTATTTTCCAACAGTAACTATAGAGGATGCAAAAAAGATATTAAACAAAAATGGTGAGGATAATGCAGTTGAAGGATACATAGATGTAAAATATACTCTTAATTATTTTGCACTCAATGAAAACAAATTTCAGAAAATTCTAGATTCTAATATATTTAGATATTACAATTCTATTCTCCTTAGGATACAACCTCTAAATATATATAATGATGATACTCTAATATATTCTTTTGATGATGGAGAAAAGCATATATTAAAAGCTTACGATACTAAAACCCAAAAAGATGTTGTTATATATGAATTTGATGATTGGATCGGTATACTGCAATACTATATTAAAGATGATTTGTTAGTTTTAGCTTTTAATAATGGAGTAGCCTATGTAGACAAGGAGTTAAAGTTAAATATTGCATTTGATTTTAAAAAATATACTAGAGATAAACCAACATATGCTTATTTTTCCCCATCACCTGACTTTAAAAAGGCATTTGTAGGAATTGAGTATTATCCAGGCTCAAATGAAGAAAACTTTTACGAGATAATTGATTTAGACTGGTAAAAAAATTTTCAATATAAATGTTTAGTCTTATTAACCTAGGGTAATATTATAATAAATAGTTGATAATTGTTATCAATTATAAAAACTACCCCCAAAAAAGAATAATAATTCCCCCTTTGACTACAGGGTCACCCCCCCTGTAGTTTTTTTCATTTTTTGCTTCTAAAAATTAATCGTTGGTGATATAATAGTAATACGAACATATGTTCGAAAAATATTTGGTGGGATATATATGAATTGTCAAAAAAATAAGGCTATAATGCATATAGATGTGAATTCAGCTTTTTTATCATGGCAGGCAGCATATGAAAAACAAATAGGTATAGATAGAGATTTAAGAGAACTTCCTTCTGTAATAGGCGGTAATCAAGAATCAAGACACGGCATAGTCCTAGCAAAATCCATTATTGCAAAAAAAGCGGGAGTAAAAACAGGAGAAAGCATCATGGAGGCTAGGACTAAGTGTAGGGATTTAATTATCGTTCCTCCAAATTATAACTTATACATAAAATGCCACAAGGCTCTTATATCAACTTTAAAAGAATATTCTCCAAACATATCAGTCTTTAGTATAGACGAGTGCTTCATTGACTACACAGGAATGGAGGAGCATTTTGGACTACCAGTAGATACAGCATATAAGATAAAAGAGCGAATATATAAAGAACTAGGATTTACAGTAAATATTGGAATATCTACAAATAAGCTTCTTGCCAAGCAGGCAGGCGAGCTTTCAAAGCCCAACAAAGTACATACACTTTATCCAGATGAAATAAAAGAAAAACTTTGGCCTCTTCCAGTTGAAGAGCTTTTTATGGTAGGACATAAAACCAAACCAAAACTTAATGAAATAGGAATATATACAATAGGGGATTTGGCAAATAGCGACTATAAATTAATATCAAATAAGTTCAAATCACATGGTAGACTAATCTACAAATATGCATGGGGTATAGATGATTCTAGTATTAGCGGGGAACAACATACACCTTTTAAAAGTGTAGGTAATGGTACTACAATTTCTTTTGATGTGGGCGATAGTGAAACTGCATATAAAATATTATTAAGCCTTGTAGAAACTGTTTCAAGAAGACTTAGACAGGAAAAAGTTAAGTGCAATGTAGTTGCTGTTTCTTTAACTAGCTCTGATTTTATGTATTCAACTCATCAAAGAAAATTATTATCTCCTACAGATAGTACATATGAGATATATCATGTAGCTAAGGAACTTTTTGAAGAAATGTGGAATGGGCTGCCCATAAGGAAATTTAATGTTAGAGCAAGTGACATTGTAGATAATCTCATAACTCAACTCACTATATTTGATAGAAAAAACAAGTTAAAGATGGAGAAGGTAGACAGGGCCGTAGATACCATAAGAGAAAAATATGGAGACTACTCTATAATGAGAGGAGTATTTGTACATAGTGGTTTAAAACCAATGGTAGGAGGATTTGGAGCGGAAGATTATCCGGTAATGTCTAGTGATTTATCTAAATGATTTCTTAGTTTATCCGATGACTAACAGTTCACACACCTTCTTGAACCGATAAGAGGGAGTGAAAACTGTACAGTCCCTGGAACCACACGACCGACCATTCAGAGGAAACAGCATCCTCTGAATGGGGTCTTAGTTTATATAGGAGGGTTATTAATGAAGATATTAAATAAGCCTATTGATATGATAGCCATATTTAAGTCAGATTCTGGGGAAATAACACCCTATAAATTTAAATACAATGATATGGCAATAAAAGTACAAAAAGTATCTAAAACATACGAAGAGAAAATTGCTGGAAATAGAAGAATAGTTTTTGTCTGCTTACATAACGAAAAGGATATATATGAAATTAAATATGAAGTAGATTCCCAAAAATGGTTCTTATTCAAAAAGTAATGTAAACAATTAAGTTTTAGGAATATAAAAATGGGTAAAAAGTAAACATAAAAGGAATATTAAGGATATATTTCAAAACATGCTAAGAATTTCTTAAGAACAGACAGTAGAAAAGCTAAATATTGTTCAGATGTAATAAGCTTTTGCTTTAGGACAGTAAAGCGGTTAGAATGGTTGATTTCATCAGAAAATGTCGCATATTGTAACATGAAAAATACAGTAAAAGCGTCCCGCTTATATTGTGTTTATTGCTAAAAAATGTTATAATCTATACTGTATGTAGGTTTTCTAGTAGAAAAAAATAGTACTTAGCCGAAAATTGTCATCTATCCTCGACTTTTTATAAGGAAGTGAATAATAATGTGCAATGATTTAAACGAAGAGATTAAAAATATTATAGAATGCAAGCAAGAAGAGCTAAATAAGCTTTTAGAAAATGAAACAGTGGACAAGGCAAAAGCCTTGAAGCTAAGTGTTGAGTTGGACAAGCTTATATATAAGTATTACTGCTACAATATGTAGAAGGATTAGGATTTTATTTATAGAGAATAGTCACTTTTCTATCTACTAAACTATTAAGTGCCCTTTGGATAAATAGCTCCATAGGGTTATATAGTTCTCACTTATTTTTCAATCGAGGACACATAAATATTAATTATCAACTTAATATTTAGTAATAAGTTCTTAGCATAAAACTCTTTGGTAAAATTAAGACTAAAGAATTTTTTTATGTAATGAAATAAAAAAAGAGGGGAAAACCCCTGAAAACTCCCCTTTTTATTTGCCTGATAAGCGATAGTTCTGGTACTTTCTCTTTTACCCCAAAGTAACATCTAAGAACATCATTATAACAAATCCTATAAGTACTCCGTAAGTGGCTTGTCTTTCAAAACCATTTTTATGAGTTTCAGGTATTATTTCATCACTAATAACGAATAACATTGCTCCAGCAGCAAAAGCTAATATAAGAGGCAATAAAGGCTTAGCGATATTTACTAGTAATAGTCCAAGAAGAGACCCAATAGGCTCTACTAACCCTGTTAACATAGCAATTAAGAATGCTTTTTTCGTAGAGTATTTTTCTCTCACAAGAGCTAATGCTACAGCTAACCCTTCTGGAAGATTTTGAAGGCTTATTCCTAAGGCAATAGATAATCCATTAGCAATATTTCCATCTCCAAATCCGACACCTACAGCAAGACCTTCAGGGAAATTGTGAATAGTTATAGCAATAATAAATAGCCACATCTTAGCCAATGATGAAGTATTTCCTTCCTCACGTTTATCAAGAAGGTGTACGTGGGGAGAATGTTTATCAGTAAAATCTAAGAAAATTCCTCCAAGTAATATTCCTATTAATGTAATACCAGCGCCTCTAACTCCGCCACCTCCAGCTTCTACAGCAGGGATTACTAAAGAAAAAGACGTTGCTGCAAGCATTACCCCAGCAGCGAAGCCTAGCATCGTATCTAGAGCTTTATTAGAAACATTTTTTGTGAAGAAAATAGGAATAGCTCCTATGCCAGTAGAAAAGCCAGCTAATATACTGGTTATGATTCCAACAAGTATAACATTTTCTGAATTTAAAATATTAGTCATATAATTCCCCTTTCATTATAATTCTGATGTAATAAATAATGCTTTTAGTCCAAGAGTATAATTTCACAATAAATTATTACCCTATATTTAGATATTATATCAAAAAGTTCACAATAAGTACTTTATTTGATAATATGAAATTATAGATCAAGAATGAGGTGATTCTATGTCCCGTGATTTTGATAAAGTGTTAGTAGTTGATGATGATATAGAAATATGTAATATGATACAGATGTTTTTAGAAAAAGAAAAGTTTCAAGTAGTAAAGGCATATGATGGGGAAGATGCATTAAAAAAATTTACTACAGAAATGCCTAGTATAGTCATATTAGATATCATGCTTCCTAAAATGGACGGATATGATGTTTGTAGGGAAATAAAGAAAATAAGTCAAGTACCCATAATAATGCTCACAGCCAAGGGAGAAACTTTTGATAAGGTATTAGGTCTTAGACTTGGTGCAGACGATTATATGGTAAAACCATTTGATCCGGAAGAACTTATTGCAAGAATAAGAGCTGTTCTAAGAAGAACCAATCCTAAAGAATGTAATAATGGAGAGAAGATAATCTTTCCTTCATTTATGATAGATATGGATGATTTTAGTATAAAGATAAATGATGAAGTTATTAGTTTACCTAAAAAAGAAATGGAACTTTTATATTTTCTAGCTTCTAATCCAAGCAAGCTCTTTACAAGGGAGCAGCTAATAGAGCAAATTTGGGGATATGATTTTGTAGGAGAAACTAGAACCGTTGATGTCCATATAAAAAGGTTGAGAGAAAAGCTTAAGGCCGTAGAAGATAAGTATGAGATTAAGACAGTATGGGGAGTAGGCTACAAATTTGAGGTGAAAAAAGGTGTTTAACACAGTATTTAAAAGGCTAGTATCAGTATATCTCATAGTAACATTGATTATCTTTGCTGTACTGGGAATATCCATGGTAAAGATGTTTGAAAACTATTACTTTGAAAAGAAAAGTGAAGCCTTAATTAATGAAGGGCAGAAGCTTAATTCTACCGTAATAAAGTATCTCAATAATCAAGTAAGCTATGAAAGACTTGGAATTGAAATGGAATCAATAGAGAGGTTTTTGAATGCCAAAATATGGATTATAGATAAAATGGGGTATGTATATGGCGTTTCGAGCAAATCTGAGACAAAATGGATTGGAAGGCAGCTTACAGAGGATGATATCGTAAATGTTTTAAAAGGAAATGTAGTTGCTAAGCGAGGAGGTTATGATGAGTATTTTGGTAGTCCAGTTATGACAGTAGGGATTCCAATATTTATTAATGGAAGAGTAGAAAATGGAATCTTTATGCATTCCCCAATATATGAAATTAAAGAAACATTAAATGAAACATATAAAATAATTGTGTATTCAATGCTTATATCAATGGCAATTGCGGTGGTATTACTATACATTATCTCTCAAAAAATTTCAAAGCCTATAAAAGAAATAAACGAAATAACTAAAGTAATAGCTTCAGGAGAATTTGATAAGAGGGTATCAATAATGTCGAAGGATGAGATAGGGCAGTTAGCTATTTCATTTAATCATATGGCTGAAGAATTAGATAAACTAGAAGAAATGAGGAAAGGCTTTATAGCAGATGTTTCACATGAGCTCAGAACACCCTTGACTTTAATAAAAGGATATGTAAAAGGACTTATGGATGTGGAATTATCCGATGAAAAGAGAGCGGAATACTTAGATATAATTTATAAAGAAACAGGTAGACTTACAGAGCTTATAAATAATCTTCTTGATCTATCTAAAATGGAGTCGGGAAAAAATGTATTCAGCGTAGAAAAATTCGACATAAACGAACTAATTAGAAGAAATATAATAAACTACAGTAATAAGCTTGAAGAGAAAAATATCAATGTGGAGGCTAATTTTAGACATGATCCTATTTGTGTAATAGCAGATAAGGATAGTATTTCCCAGGTAATATCGAATTTAGTAGATAATGCAGTAAAATTTATGGATGATAGAGGCAATTTGTTTATTGATACGGATATAAAAGACGATAGGGCTTTGATATCTATTAAAGATACGGGTATAGGAATACCTGAAAATGATTTAAATAATATATGGCAAAGGTTCTATAAAGGAGACAAATCAAGATCTAGACAAGTAAAAGGAACAGGCTTAGGGCTTTCTATTGCAAAAGAAATAATAAAGAGTCACAATGAGCAAATATGGGTAGAAAGCAAGGTAGGAGAAGGAACTAGGTTTAGTTTCACATTAAAACTTTCTGAATAAAAAAGGCTAAGCAAAAACTTAGCCTTTTTTATTCTTTTCTATCTGTTTCAATCTTATCTTTATTTATACCGATACCTTTAGAGGCAATTACAGGAACTGCAAACATAATACCAGTATTTGGCTTAGCCATATCTCCACCACATATTTTTTCGATTTCGTCCATAATAGCGTCTAACCTTTCTTTTCCTTCAATTACAGTAAACAGTGTTTTATTATTTGCAATATCAGTATCTAAGGATTTCATAATACCGCCAATAAGTGGAATTTCTTTTCCAATGCTACGTCTTAGCTTTCCTGCTCCAACAGTATCAATAATTGTAGCACCT
>CAZUFW010000019.1:28419-41174 GCA_964619895.1 uncultured Clostridia bacterium
AGCACCTGTTATTCCAATATCCTTCATTTTTCTCAATATTTCACTTAAACACTCCGGACTATTAAACACGACAAATAAAGCATACATATGAACACCCCTCCCAAGTTAATAACCATATTTATTTTCACTAATAACCTTATATTAATAATATACTAGTTTTATACGGTTTTTTCAAAAGATTTCTTTAGTAAAGGTGGAGTAATCATAGTAGTAGCTAATATCATGAATATTATGGCAGCAAAAAGTCCTTTTGGTACAACTCCAAGTCTTAACCCTATATCAGTAACAATTAATGCAACCTCACCCCTAGGAATCATACCTAGACCTATTTGTAAAGATTCTTTTTTATTAAACCTCATAAGTTTAGCAACAAAACCACATCCTATAAGCTTACCCAATATTGCTGCAAGCATTAGTACAATTCCAAAGCGTAAATCATTTAACATATGAGATATATCAACTTTCATACCAGTTACTACAAAGAAAACAGGGGTCAAAAGCAGATAAGAAAGCTCTTGAACTCTATAAGATACTTTTTGCTTAAATGGTGTACTAGATAGTATTATACCAGCTATATAAGCACCAGTTATTGCAGCTACTCCCATTTCCTCTGATATAAAGGCAAATACCAGACAAAATATGAGACCTACGGCTGCTACATGTCCTGAAGTATTTTTTATACTAAAGAATTTGTTTGCAAGCTTTATTACTAAAAATCCTACTACAAAGGCCAATACAAAAAATCCTAATAGCTTTGCTAATACTAATACAACACTTTGCCCTTCACCTGGATTAATGAAACCAGTAACTAAGGACAATAATATAATACCTAGAACGTCATCTATTACAGCTGCACTAAGAATTGTAATACCTTGCCTAGTCCTTAATTTATCAATTTCTCTTAGGGTTTCTACAGTTATACTAACACTTGTAGCAGCTAATATTACTCCTATGAAAAAGCTTTCCTCAATGTTAATTCCAAACAATATACTAGCCCCCATGCCAAGGACTATAGGAACAATGACTCCACCAATAGCAATATTAAAAGATGCTTTACCTGCTTTGATCATTTCGTCAATATCAGTCTCTAATCCTGCAATAAACATTAAAAGTATAACACCTAAATCTGCTAAGTGAATAAAGGTTTCAGTAGGTTCCACAAGCTTAGCAAGTGATGGACCTATTAAAATACCAAAAATAAGCTGTCCTAATACAGCTGGCTGGTTTAGTTTTCTAGATAAGTAGCCTCCTAGAGCACCTGCAGCTAAAATAATTGAAAGCTGATATAAAAACATAAATTCAATCCCCCCATTTGTATTCGAATGTACTTTCTTCCATAGTTGACAGTGCTAAGATCTGGTTTTAAACTAATGAGAAAGAGTTAGTCATGTATCCTCCAACAGAGTTTTTGATTAACTTATGATAGAGAATCATTATAACAATATTAATAAATACATTATGTATTAAATATTATATATTATTACATTAGGAAAAAACAATGTAAGCATATTACAATAAAATAACAATAAAAGTAATTTTTTTATAGACAAAACAACAAAATAAGTGCTTTCAATTTTCTTAAGCCTGATAAAGATATAGCAAAATGATTATTTACAATTTATTCATATTTTATTAAAACATTTTGTCTATAATATAGTTAATGAAGGGTAGATATTTTAATAAGTATAAAGCGAATCTAGAAGGAGGCTTTAAAATGGATAATTTTAACATGAATGATAATTTTAATTCGAATAGTAATTTTGGTGAAAACAATCGATACGAAAAAAAATACAAGAAGAGTAGGCTACTAAATATAATTCTTGTTTCAATACTTATAGGAGTTATAATAGGCGGAGCTTTTACTTATGGAATATTTCAGATGAATGGATTCAATGTATCAAAGCCGGCAGAAGCTACATCCCCAAATAACAACTCTACTAGCAATACTAACAACAAAAAATTAATTAGTACTAATTGGTACACAACCCCAGTAGTAAAGGTAGCTGATGAAGTACTTCCTTCGATAGTTATGATAAAAAATAGAGTAAATGTAAATACAGGTTTCAACACTCAAATGGTTGACAAGGGTACAGGTTCAGGAATTATATACAGAAAAGATGGATATATAATAACTAATCAACATGTCATTGATGGTGCAACAGAACTAATAGTAACTTTACACGATGGTACAGAATATAAAGGAAGAGTGCTAGGGCAGGATGTAAAAACTGATTTAGCAGTAGTAAAGGTAGAAGCTAACAATCTTCCAGCAGCTAAGTTTGGAGACTCAGATAAATTAGCGGTTGGAGAACTTGCCGTTGCCATTGGTAATCCTGCTGGGGAAGAGTTTTCAGGAACTGTAACTGCAGGTATAATAAGTGCCCTAAATCGTTCTTTATCCATTGGAGAAAAGAAAATGAAGCTTATACAAACTGATGCAGCAATAAATCCTGGAAATAGTGGAGGAGCATTAGTTAATGAAAATAGTGAAGTAATAGGGATAAATAGTGTAAAGCTTTCATCACCAGAAATTGAAGGAATGGGATTTGCTATTCCAATAAATGATGCATTGCCAATAATAAACGAACTAATGCAAAATGGATATGTTAAGAGACCTTGGATTGGAGTAGGAATATCAGAGATAACAGAATTAATATCTAAACAATATAATCTCCCAGTTGGAATCTATATAGGAAAAGTTTATTACAACAGCCCAGCTGAGAAGTCAGGACTTAGGCCAGGTGATGTAATAGTAAAAATAGATGAGATAAAGATAGAGACAATAGAGGATTTGTCAAAAAATATTGAAAAACATAAGGTTGGAGATACTATTAGAATAACCATATTTAGAGATGGTAAGTATGTGGATGCAGATGTAATTCTTGACGTAATGCCCCCTACTACAGACTAGAATAATCCCCATGTTTTAGTCTGATAATATATATAATTAATTCTAAAAAATACATTAGAGATATTAAGCGAGCATTAACCCCTTTATATTCGAAATCGTGAGCATATATCTCTAGTGTATTTTTTTATAACGCTTCGTTAGAAGCCTTTTTTATATTAGTTCTTTTTTATTTAGTATATATAGGATTAAATAACCTACAACAATAAATACTACTGAAAAAATTGCTTCAATTATTAACTTCTTCATCGACTCTCACCTCGTAAAAATATCTATTATAGAATAGTATAGTCAATATCGGAGCAAAATATAGATATTAATATATATTAGGAGTTGATAGCTGATGAAAACATTTATAGAAGTATTTATACAAACACTTTTAGCATTCTTTTCTATTTTGTATATAACTAGACTATTAGGAAGGCAGCAAGTATCACAATTAACATTTCATGAATACATAAATGGTATAACTTTTGGCTCCATAGCAGCCACCCTAGCTACAGATGTTGACAAAAGAACATGGCAGCACTTAACTGGACTTATGATGTTTGGAGCTCTTACATTCTTAGTATCTTATATAAACATGAAAAGCAGAACAATAAGTAAAGTCTTAGGAGGAGAACCTTTATTAGTAATACAGAATGGTAAAATACTTGAAAAAAATTTAAAACGTACTAGATATCACATGGATGAACTTAATGTACTTTTAAGGCAGGCAGATTGTTTCTCGCCAGATGATGTTCAATATGGGATTTTAGAGGTAAATGGACAGCTAAGCGTAATAAAAAGAGGAGACAAAAGAAATGTTACTGTAGGAGATTTGAGTTTAACTCCTAGTCCTGAAACAATATCTACAGAATTAATTATCGGCGGCCAGATTATCTATGAAAACCTCGAAAAAATGAAAATAGATGGAAAAACATTATTAAATGAGTTGAAAGCCTTTGGAGTAAATAAAGTTGATGAAGTAATGTATGCTAGCATGGATCATAGTGGGAATTTATATGTGGATAAATTTGATGATAAATTAACTGAAAAATTAGATGTGAGTGAAGACAATAAAGGAATATAATAGAAAATTTACTTGACAGAATATTAAAATAAAACTATAATATATTAAAATCAAAAATTTAAAGCATTGATAGGACGAGTAAATTGGGAAACGGTCTAAAGAGAGGGGTTGTCGTGGCTGAAAGCACCCTAGACTAGTCTAATTGAAAACTACCCTTGAGTTGTTTCTGAAACCAGTTTGTTTTCTGGGTAAGGATTTCCGTTGATAACGTTACAATCACTTGAGTGGAATTTTTATTTAAGAATTCTAATTAGGGTGGTACCGTGGGATAAGCAGCTCTCGCCCCTAGATAAGATATCTAGGAGCGGGGGCTTTTTTAATTAAATTCGTGTCATTCTGAACGAAGTGAAGAATCTATTTTTTAAGCAAGACCCATTCGCTGACGTTAGGGTGACAAAGGATAATAATAAAAAGGAGGTTTAAAAATGTCAAAAATAAACATTACACTACCAGATGGTTCCGTTAGAAAATACGACAGTGGAGTAAAAGTCATAGACATAGCAAAGGATATAAGCGAAGGACTTGCAAGAGTAGTTTTAGGGGCAAAAGTAAATGATGAATTACTTGGATTAGAGGACCAAATAAATGAAGATGCAAATATACAATTGGTAAAATTCGAAGATGAAGGTGGACGTGAAGTATTTAGACATACAAGTGCCCATATGTTAGCTCAAGCAGTAAAAAGACATTTTCCAGATGCTAAGCTAGCTATCGGACCTGCAATTAAAGATGGATTCTACTATGACATAGATGTAGAGCACAGATTTACACCAGAAGACTTAGAAATTCTAGAAAAAGAAATGGCTAAAATCGCAAAGGAAGATTTAGAGATCAAAAAATTTGTTCTCTCAAGAAATGAAGCATTAGAATTCGTAAAGAAGCATGATGAAAAGTATAAAGTAGAGCTTATAGAGGATTTACCAGAGGACTCAGTAATTTCATTTTATCAACAAGGTGAATTTGTAGACTTATGTAGAGGTCCTCATCTACAAAGCACTAAAAAAGTAAAAGCTGTTAAGCTTACAAGTATAGCGGGAGCATATTGGAGAGGCGATGAAAAAAGACCTATGCTCCAAAGAATATATGGAACATCCTTTGAAAAGCAAAAAGACTTAGATGAATATCTAGAATTCCTTGAAGAAGCTAAGAAAAGGGACCATAGAAAATTAGGTAAAGAGCTTGATTTATTTAGTATGCATGGAGAAGGACCAGGATTCCCATTCTTCCATCCAAAAGGAATGGTGCTATGGAATACAATACAAGATTTCTGGAAAAAGGAGCATGTCAAGAGAGGATATGGAGAAGTTAAGACTCCTCTTATATTAAATGAACAGCTTTGGCATCAATCAGGACACTGGGATCACTACAAAGAGAATATGTACTTTACAACAATTGACGAAGGACAATATGCTATTAAGCCTATGAACTGTCCAGGTGCAATGTTGATATATAAATCTAAAATGTACAGCTATAGAGATTTACCATTAAGATGGGCTGAGCTAGGTCAGGTTCACCGTCATGAGCTAGCAGGTGCATTACATGGACTTATGAGAGTTAGGACATTTACTCAAGACGATGCTCATCTATTTATGCTACCAGAGCAGGTTAAGGAAGAATTAATAAAAGTAATAGATTTAGCTGACTACATGTATCAAATATTTGGATTTAAATACCATGTGGAACTTTCTACAAGACCAGAAAATTCTATGGGAACAGAAGAACAGTGGGAAAGAGCGACAAACAACTTACGAGAAGCACTAGAAGAAAAGGGTATTGACTATATTATCAATGAAGGTGATGGGGCATTCTATGGTCCCAAAATAGATTTCCACCTAGAAGACAGCATAGGACGTACTTGGCAATGTGCTACTATACAATTAGACTTCCAAATGCCAGAAAGATTTGACTTAACATATATAGGTCAAGATAACGAGAAACGCAGACCTGTTATGATTCATAGAACCATATTAGGAAGTATGGAAAGATTTATTGGGGTTTTAATAGAGCATTATGCTGGAAAGTTCCCTGTATGGTTATCTCCAGTACAGGTAGATATATTGCCAATATCAGATAAATTTAACGAATATGCCTTTGATATACAGAAAAAACTTCAAGAAAAAGGTGTAAGGGTAGAAGTAGATGCGAGAGCAGAAAAAATAGGATTTAAAATTAGAGAGGCTCAACTTGCAAAAACTCCTTATATGTTAATAGTAGGAGAAAAAGAAGCAGAAAACAATTCAGTATCTGTAAGAGTAAGAGACGAAGGCGATATTGGTTCTGTTTCAGTGCAAGATTTTATAGAAAAAGTAGTTAAAGAAGTAGAAGAAAAGGTAAAATAAACAAAGATTAAAATGCTGCTGACAAAATGTGTTTATCAACAGCCTGAACATTAAAAGCGACCGAAAGGTCGCTTTTATATTTCTGACAAACACATTGCAAATATTTGGATATTTATTATGCTTACATTAATAATTGAAATAGTTTATAAACTGTAGAATGATTTGACAAAATATTTAGAAATTTTATTGACATGTAAATAAAAAAGTAGTTTAATAATTATACAGACTGTAGTCTGCATAATTATAGTAGAATGTCTGAGTATAGTAAAAGTACACAATTAAAGGAGACTTAATTACATGAATAAAAAAGTAATGCAAGGAATGGAAACAAAAAAAAGACTCATAGAATGTGCCCGCAAACTATTTAGCGAAAAGGGCTTCTATAATATAACAGTTGATGACATAGTAAAAGAGGCAAATTCCTCAAAGGGAAGTTTCTATACACATTTTAAAACTAAGGAAGATTTGATTATCCATATGCTACCTATGGTAGATGAAGCGTATCGTACATTTCTAAAGATGGATATAAAGCCTGAAAATAGCATAGATAAGATTGTTATGTTTGTTAGATATGCTTTTAAGTTAATTGAAAAAGAAATTGGACTAGAGTTTATTTCAGCCATATATTCCGCTCAGATTAAGGATTTTAAGACAGAAAGATTTTTAATTTCATCAGAAAGAGCATATAATCAGCTGCTAGAGAAATTAATAAAAGAAGGACAAGAAATAAAAGAAATTAAACAGGGACTGGAGCCACAGCATATAGCAACTATTTTGACCAGCTGCATTCGTGGAGTAATATTCGACTGGTGCTTATATAAGGGTAAATTTGACCTTTCTAATTATGGAGGTGAAGTAATAAGTATGATACTTAATCAGGTAAAAGCATAAAATATCTATTTCAAAGGTTTTTCTGTTATATAAAAGGAGGTTTTATATTGATTAAATACTATTTTAAAAAAATAACGAGTATTTTTTTGATTTTAAGTATTTTAATAGCCTTGATACCAGCCAATACTACTATGAGTATTAGTTTAAATTCAGACTTACATACGGAACATAATTTATTGTCACTGATTGAGGATGAAGGTGTTATTTCTACATATCCAATAGACCCAGATATACGTGTATCCTTTGAAGCAGAAGAACCAGTTGCAAATTATAATAATAATGAAATTGTCAAGGTAACATTCAAGCTAAATAAAGATATTGAGCGTGAAGTTTCTTTTGATTACAAGATATATACAGGTAGCGCAAGTAATGATGGTCACTATGTTGTTGATAGTGAGCAGGGTATTATTTCATTTAGTCCAGGAGAAACTGTCAAAGAGTTAGCCTTAAATATACATAAATTAGTAAATAAACCAATTGAACATGAACAACCTTCAGAACCTTGGGAGTTTTGGACAGGAGATAGAATATTTTTTATAAATTGCAGAAACATAACTAATGCTCTGTTTGAAAATGAAAGTGAAAGTATGATAATTCCCATTAGAATAAAAAATCTATTTGACCTCTCAGAAAGCTATGAAAATGCTATAAATACAAATCTATTAGACTTATCTAGTTTAGATAGTGAGGACAGCCCTACAGTTACTGATTCAGTTTATAAAAAAGCAGTAGAAACCTCTATTAAAAGTGGTGATATAAGGACTATGATTGATACAGGTGTATTTACCCATGTAAATATGCCAAGAGGGTATTTTCTAAATAATGACCCTGAATTAATAGGCAACATCAGATTTTTTGTTGAATCAGTAGTGCGGGATTCTCAATATGAAATCTTTACAACTTCAATATATATAGATGGTGATGAAAGGAAAGAGTTTACCTTATCAGATGCAGAAGAATCAGATGTTTTACCAATAGATAGGATAGGCTTAGGAAGTGAAGATAATGGCATTGTTAAATCCCTAAATATAGGATTTGATTATTCAGAAATATCCCAGGTTTTAGATACTTATTTATATAAGTCTATGAATTTTGTAGATATGCAAGCTCCTCATGTAGTTGAAGTAGCAATACAAAATGATGAATTCCATTTTGGTGAATGTGTACCTATAGTAGTCAAATACAGTGAACCTGTTTTGACAGATGAAATCAGTATAATCGCCAATGGTATAGAGCTATTTCCGTTGGAGAGGTCTGGTACTATTTCTGAATCTGTAACTTTTTTATATGAAATAAACAAATTTTATAATGGAATTATTGAAATAACAAGCATAACAGGTGCAAAGGATTTGTCAGGAAGAATTCAAGAGGCAGCATCAGGATTTAGCTCCAATAGCGCTAGGCTAGTAGATTTTGAAGCTAGTATAGCAAGAAGATTTGCATACTTAGCTGATACCACTGTAAATACCACTGTAAATATTAACGAAGACTACAGCATAAATACCAATGGGGAAATAATAGTGTCCTTAGAGGAAAACTATGAACTGGCTAATTGGCTATCAAATAATAAGGATGCTGAAAGTGGATACTCAACTGTAATCAAGGCAAGAGCTATAGGACAGGATAATACAATAATAAATGTTCCCTTATATGTAAACGACTCAATAACTGAGCTAAGAGGTACATTCATAGCACCTGCAAATCTAACAGAAGAAGATCATGAATATATTGTGGAAATATATTTGGATGATAATAATTCCGGTATATTTGAGTTAGTATATGCTTTATCAGAGAAATGTGTTATTTCGCCAATTGTTTATATTGACGATGAAGCTGACTTAGAAATTCTATATACAGACTGGCCTCCTGTTAATAAAATTCCAGCAGATAGTGACAGAGAAATTTCTTTAAGATATAGAATAAATAACAATGCTACATGGCAGAAACCTAATGATTTCATGTGGACAAGCAGTGACCCTACCATTGCCACCATCACTAGTAATGGAGTTATTGCATTGACAGGAAAACCAGGGACAGTCTCTTTTACATTAACTGCACTTAATGGAGGCTTTCCAGGAAAACAACTAAGTGTTGCCAGCAAAACACTTGAAGTAGTAAGAGCAGATTCCAGCTTTCTTCAAATCCCTTCTGGTACTAGAAACATAGAAATATTTAAAGGTAACAGCGCAAAGGTCTATTATACTACTAATTTAACAGAATTAAACAATCAATTCAAAGGAGAAGGAACAGTCACAACTTATAGCTATGACCTTTACGAAGCCGAATACATTGACTCTAAGCTTGTAAAAGGCGAATTAAAGCTTAGTGATAAAATGGAGGCTACAGTAGATAATGGGGATTATTACTATGTAATTGATGGGGAATATCTTTTAAATACTTCTCCTAGAGGGGAATATAGCTACATACTAGAAGTATCAGCAGAGGACATGTTGACAAGTGAGATATTATATGCACAAGCAAATATATGTGTAAAGGCATTACCTGCCAGAGCAATTCTAAGAAAACCAAAGGATTATTTTATAACAGATGAAAGCACCCAATTTTTTGTAGAGTTTAACGTTGATAATTTAGAAGAAGATACAGAAATTCTTTTAAATGTGTTTAAAGATGAAGTTGCTGAACCAGGCTATTCTACTGAGGATATTTCAGATATAGGCTCAAGGCTATCAATAGATATAGAGCCAGTTGCAGCAAATAAACTACTAGATGTATATACTATAGCTCTTAGGGCAAAAAATCCATTTGATGAAGGCTATTCATATGATTCCTATAGCTTATACGTATATAATTCACAAGCATTTAAAATACTTGTAAATGGAATTCTGAAAGATGAACTAGAGATGAGTATGGATGAGGAGCTATCAAAACTCAGCAGCCAAGACATTATATCTCTTAATAGAAAAGTCAGCCTAACTGATTATATAAGCATAAATAACAAGGATTATAAGTGGAGTAGCTATGCTGACAAAATCAAATGGGAGGTTGGAGACGAAGATATAATCTCTCTTAAGTATAATCACAATGGTATCTATGAAAGTATAAATCACAATACTGCATTTTTACCAGATAGCAACTTTATTTTGGAGGGTGTGTCAAGTGGCAGCTCCTATATAAAAGCTACACATATTGAAACTGGAATGGAGGCAATATTACCTGTTACAGTTGATGAAATAAGAGATAAGCTATTTATTTTTCAGATTTATCCACAGCAGCAGGCTACAATAGAATATAAGAATGGAGAAAATCAAGTAAAAGAAGTTTCAACTGATTCATTAGGACGTGCAGGAATTTACGAAAAAAGCAGCATAGTAAGTGATGTAATATTTATACCATATAATTCAAACTCTTATAAAAAACAGACTCTAACAAATAGCCAGCTTTTAGATAACCAATTAAGCAATAGTGATTCATTACTTTATCCAATAAACAATGTAGCTTTAAGTAAAGTAGATTATACGTTTAAGTTTACTATTGCTGGAGATTTTGGAGAGTATGATAATTTTACCTATTACCAAGGGGATATATTCATAAGAGGAGGAGTATATAGGAATGGTATTTATTGCCCTAATGCAAAAATCAATGGTAAAAGTGGCAAAGAGTCACAAGTATTAGAGTTTGGAGATAGGTTTTATACTCTGACATTTGACCCATCAGAATTCATTACTTATGTTGATAATACTCCGGTGACAGCTGATGATAAAATTGATTATATAATAGAGATTTCTTACCCTGACAATTTGTGCTTTCCAACTCTTATAAAAGCAGATGTAGAAAATATAAGTTACGGTAGTCAATATATGAGTGTAATAGCTAAAACGATGGAGCCATCGAAAATTAAAAACAATGTAAGCGTACTATCTAAGTCCATTATATTAGACAATGAAAGGCAAACAGATTCTAATATTATTAGTTTTTATAAGATGCCAGGAAGTTCAGAATTTACGGTAGAATTTGCATTTAAAGGCGATCCTAAAAAAGCATATGGAATACATTTATTCGATGAGCATGGTTACTGGCACGAACTGACAAACAACATAGAACAATTTTCCTATGAGTTCACAGACAATATAGTGTTGAAAGGAACCTTTGATTTAAACAGTTTTATAAGTGCATATAATGACACATACTTGAAGCCAGGGGAAAAAATAAACCTATATGCAAATATTATGTCCTATGATTTTGATAAGTCTGTAATGGTAGATGAAATTATATTATCTGAGCCCTTGTTTACATTGCAAAAAATGATTGGAGTTCCGGGAGTAAATAGCCTAATGGGAACTGAAATTAAAGAGCTCTCAAAAGAAATTGATGGCATGGTTAATGGCCCTGATACCGTTTCTTTAAGCGGTAAGGATGACAAAAACGGAGTTGTAAAAAAGAGCCTAGACTATCTTAGTCAATATTCTCTAAATAAAGAATCAATTGTACTAGAACTTTATCCTACAAATGACCCTCTTGTGTATGAAGGGATTATAAAGTTCTATTATGGGGACCTTAGTGACAAGAATCCTTCAGGTGTTAAGGTTGTTGAAGGAGTTTACGTTGACAAAAAGATGCTTTTAGAAAGTGCAAAACATGCATCTAAAGGTGAGTTTCTAAGCTGGGCATCTAATGAAGCTAACAAGCATCTGCAAGGCTCAAAGAACTATTATAAGACATATGGCGGAGGCTTTTTAATAGAAGGAGAAATATACTATGATATAGATGGTGAAAAGTGGAAGACACTGCCTTTAAATACTCGTATAGACTTAGGTGCTGGTGGTGGATACATAATGAAATTTAATACATGGCTTGGACCAGTTCCTGTCACTACAGAATTTAGGACGGGTATTACTGTGCAGGTAGGCACAAATATTAAGGCAACTAAGAATTATCTAGATGATGATGGAAGAGAATTTTACATTTCTAAAGAATATATTTACAATCTACGCCCGTATATTGATATATATGCTTTTGGAGGGATAGGTGCAGATGCTAACATTGCAAGTCTAAAGGTTGGTCCTTATGGGGTGCTGGCACTGGATCAAGATTATTTATGGTATAAAGGAGAAACAGGCAAATCCAATGGTCAGAAAATAACGCTCTCTGGAGAAACAGGTATACGTTTAAGTGGAAACATAGTAGGTATCGGGTACTCAAAACATTTTAAACTAGCAGGCTTCAGTCAACCTTGGAAATTTAATGATTATGATGACATAAATGCTATTTACAGACCGTCAAAGGGTCGTAGCTTAATTAGAGGCTTTAATGCCAGTGAAAGCCTTGATGACTATGACAGCATAGTATTGATACCTATTAGCGAAAGTGCTATTATAGAGGACAGGTCATATCTTGATGCCTTTGAAAGAAAATGGTATCCAAACTCAGTTTCAAGATTTGCATTGTTTTTAGTTGATGATATAAGCATTGTAGAAAATAATTCTTATCCATTTTCTAATCCTGTGGTAACAGAAGATGGTGAGCTCATGGCATATGTGTCAGATATGGAAAGTGCTGAAATCAATGATACTGCCATACTTTTATC
>CAZUFW010000020.1:0-31108 GCA_964619895.1 uncultured Clostridia bacterium
TAATTCATTCCTTCATGTATCATTCTTTCAACATCATCAAATTTTGATACATCAGCTTTTACTGTTAATACACGTCTTCCCATACTTTCAATTTCCATCTGTACTTCTTTTGCTTTTTCTTCATTACTAGAATAAGAAAATAATATATCAGCGCCAAATGAGGCAAGCTTAATAGCTATAGCCCTCCCTATTCCCCTAGAGCCACCAGTAACTAATGCTGTTTTTCCTTTAAGATCCATTTCTTCACCCCTAGTGCTTTAATTTTGTCAATAAGTTTTCTAATGTTTCAATATTCTCAACATTATAAAGACTTAAATTCTTATCACACTTCTTGCCAATTTTTTTTGCAAATCCTACTAAAGTTTTTCCTGGACCTATTTCTATAAGTGTATCCACGCCATCATTAATCATACGTTCTACAGATTGTTCCCATAAAACTGGCATAGATACCTGATTAATTAGTAAATCCTTAATTTCATCACTGTTTTCAATATAATCTGCAGTAACGTTTGAAATAATTCTTTTTAGTGGTCTATTAATTTTTATATTATTCAACTCGTAACTTAGTTTCATACCTGCGTCAATTAACATACTACAGTGAAAAGGTGCACTTACCGGTAAGATCATTGCTTTTTTCGCACCTTTTTCTTTTGCGATAGTACATGCCTCTTTTACTGCTTCTATCTCACCTGATAGTACTACTTGACCTGGACAGTTATAGTTTGCGCCTTCAACAATTCCTTTCAAACAAGCTTTCTCAATAATATCAATTATTTCATTATTATTTAATCCAAGAATAGCTGCCATAGTACCTTTACCCTCTGGTACAGCCTCTTGCATATACTTTCCTCTTTTTCTTACTAATCCTATAGCATCCTCATAGTTTAATGCTTTAGAATATACCAAAGCAGAATATTCTCCTAGACTTAATCCTGCACATACATCTGCTGATAATCCATATTCCTCTATTACATTTAGTATTGCTATAGAAGTAGCTAATATAGCAGGTTGTGTAAATTCAGTTTTCATTAATTCTTCTTCTGGTCCTTGGAAACAAAGTTTTTTCATATCTAAACTAAGTATTTCACTTGATATATCGAATATCTCGTTAGCTATTTTGTATTTTTCAACTATTTCTTTACCCATTCCTACATGTTGGGCACCTTGACCTGGAAAAACAAAGGCTATTTTTCCCATTCTATCACCTCTAAATTCTGAATATCTTGTTTCTTATTTCCTCAGCCTCTGCTATTATGTCCTTAATAACTGTTTCGCATGTCTTAATATCTTTTATTAATCCACTAATTTGACCTGCCATAACGGACCCGTTTTCTACATCTCCTTCAATAACAGCTTTTCTTAACATGCCAACACCAAAGCTTTCTATAGTTTCTATATCTGCGTTTTGCTTTTCAAGTTCAAGAAGCTTCTTTGTAAATTTATTTTTTAGTGCTCTTACTGGGTGCCCAGTAGTTCTTCCAGTAACTACTGCATCTCTATCTGATGATTTGATAATTGCAGTTTTATAGTTTTCATGGACCTTGCACTCAACTGTACAAACAAATCTTGTTCCAATTTGAACACCTTTTGCTCCTAATGCTAGAGCTGCAATTAATCCCCTTCCATCAGCAACTCCCCCAGCAGCAATTACAGGTATGCTGACTTCATCTACTACCTGGGGAATTAGAGACATAGTAGTTAATTCTCCAATATGACCTCCAGCTTCAGTTCCCTCTACAATAATTGCATCTGCTCCTATTTTTTCCATTCTTCTAGCCAAGGCAACAGAAGGTACCACTGGAATTATTTTAGTTCCTATCTTTTTAAAATGTTCCATATATTTTCCAGGATTTCCTGCGCCTGTTGTTACTACTGGGACTTTTTCTTCGTATAAGAGTTGGATTATTTCTTCCACGTAAGGAGATAAAAGCATTACATTAACTCCAAATGGCTTGTTGGTAAGTTTTTTTATCTTATTTATTTCTTCTTTAATTACATCTTTTGGAGCTGCGCCACATCCAATAATCCCTAAGCCACCAGCATTAGAAACAGCTGCAGCTAGCTCTGATGTAGCTACCCATGCCATTCCACCTTGAATTATTGGGTATTCAATATTTAGTAATTCACATATTTCAGTTTTGATCAATTTAAGACCTCCTTTCACTATGCCATCTTAATAACATAGCTCCCCAAGTAAGTCCTCCACCAAAGCCTATAAGTAAGACAATATCGTTGTCTTTTATTTTATTTTTTCTTACAGCTTCATCTAATGCTACGGGTATAGAAGCAGAAGACATATTGCCATAGTTTTCTAAATTCACGTATACTTTATCTTCTTCAAGCTTTAATTTTTTCCTAGCTGAATCAATAATTCTCATATTTGCTTGATGAGGTACTAGATAGTCAATATCTTCTAAGCTCAATTTGCTTTTTTCAATTATTTTTAGAGATATCTCCTCCATTTTCCTCACTGCAAACTTGAATACTTCATTTCCTTCCATATATATATAGTGTAACTTGTTTTTAACAGTATTTTCTGTAGCAGGCATTAATGAGCCACCTGCAACCATTTTCAATAAATCCTTTCCTTCACCGTCTGCACCTAAATCTAAGCCCAGTATTCCTTTTTCTTCTGGGACTTCACTAATTACAGCTGCACCTGCCCCGTCGCCAAATAATACACATGTATTTCTATCTGTCCAATCTGTTATTCTAGATAAAGCATCAGCACCTATAAGTAAAATATTTTTATAGATACCTGAGCTTATAAAAGAATATGCAACAGAAAGACCATATAAAAAACCTGAACATGCTGCTTCTAAATCAAAAGCAGCTGCATTTTTACATTTTAAATTTTCTTGGACTATACATGCTGTTGAAGGGAACATCATATCTGGAGTAACAGTTGCTACAATAATTAAATCTATTAACTCAGGGGCTAACTTAGCAGCTTCTAAAGCTTTTTTTGCAGCTTCAATAGCCATATAGGATGATCCTTTCTCACTATCAAGGATTCTTCTCTCCCTTATTCCAGTTCGAGTTCTAATCCATTCATCTGTTGTATCTACCATTTTTTCCAAATCAAAATTTGTTATTATCTTTTCTGGAACATAGCTTCCAGTGCCAATTATTCCAATTCCTTTAAGACTTCTCCTCTGTGTCATGATTACCTCCTAAAGAGCTTATCTCATCTTCTATCTTTTCTATTACTCCATTCTCTACAAAAACTTTAGCTTGTCTAATAGCATTCTTAATGGCTTTTGCATCTGAACTACCATGAGCTTTTATCACAACACCTTTAGTCCCTAACAAAGGTGCTCCACCATATTCTGTATAGTCAAGTCTTTTCTTAAACTTTCTTAAACCTGATTTTAATAGCAATGCTCCGATTTTACTTTTAACAGAACTCATAAACTCTTCTTTTAGCATGCTGAAAATAGACATGGCAAGTCCTTCTGTCAACTTCAATATAATGTTTCCAACAAAACCATCACATACCAATACGTCAGTTTCGCCTTCAGTGATATCTCTCGCCTCAATATTACCCATAAAATTTATATTTGTATCTTTCAACAACCCATAAGTTTCTTTTGATAATTCATTTCCTTTACTCTCTTCTGTACCAATATTTACAAGAGAAACCTTAGGGTTTGAAATATTTAATATTTTCTCTGCATATATTGAACCCATAACTGCAAATTGTTGGAGGTATTTAGCCTTACAATCTGTATTAGCACCGGCATCTAATAACAAAGATATACCTTTCTTTGTTGGATAGGGTATAGCAAGAGCTGCCCTATCTACCCCTTTAATTCTTTTTACAATAAGTAAGCCACCTGCCAATAAAGCTCCAGTGCTACCAGAAGATACAAATGCATCTGCTTCTTTATTTTTTACGAGATTAAGTCCAATTACCATAGAAGATTGTTTTTTCCTTCTTACGGCCATTGCTGGCTCCTCATCATTTGTAATAACTTCCTCCGCATTAACGATTTTTATATTGCCACCACTGTATTGATTTTTTAACAATTCATTTTTAATTTTCTCTTCATTGCCTATAAGAGTAACATCAATCCCGAATTCTTTTACTGCGTCAACGCTTCCTTTTACTGTAGCTAATAATCCATGATCTCCTCCCATTGCATCTACAGCTATTCTCATATTAATCCGCCTCCTGATTGTTCTGCTCAATAGATACAAGAATAAATTTACCCCTAAAAACTTGCTTCTGTCCTACATAAGTAAATACATGAACAAAATACTTATTACCTCTTTTTCTAATTACCTCTGCCTTTGCAATTAGTTTTTCTCCTGCCTTTACTAAATCCTTGTATTTAATATTCGCAACTCCTGTTAGTGCAACATCAGCGTCAATTACCGCGATAGCTAATGACTCTGCTTGAGCATAAATATTATGCCCCCTTACAACACTTGTTTTCATAAAAGCCATTGTTTCATCAGCTTCAAGTATTGAGATACCACTTTTCCCTAGGTTAATATCTACTAATTCTCCTACGATTTCCGTTCCACCGATCGTTCTGACCTTTGAATAGCTTTGCTCGGCTACATTTTTTATCCTCTCTCTTAGTTCTGGTATCCCTAATTCAAGTCTATCTAGCCTTATAGTTTGAATACTCACATTGAACATCTGCATTAACTCTTCATCAGTTAAAAAAGGATCCTCTTTTAATTTTTCAACAAGTCTAATGTGTCTTTCTTTTTTACTTAGCTTTGCACCGTTCACAATTTTTCACCTCAAGTTAATACTTGTATTTAGTACCTGATACTAATATTAAGTATATATTCTTTAAATAAAAAAATCAAGGGGTATTTTAGAAAATAAAAAAAGATAGTGATATTATACACTATCTCTTTTTAAACATTATTCAACAGATACAACTTCTTTATTTTTATAATACCCACATGATTTGCAAACTCTATGTGGTAGCTTTGGCTCATGGCATTGTGGGCATTCAACTACTGTTGCCTTTGTTAATACTTGAGCTGAGGCTCTTCTTTTATCTCTTCTTGCCTTTGATGTCTTACGCTTTGGTACTGCCATTAAAAACACCTCCTTAAATCAATCAAATAAATCTTTCAGTTTAGCTAGACGAGGATCAATTTCTTGAATGCTGCAATTGCATTCTTCTTTATTCAAATCTTTTCCACAGACTGAGCATAACCCCCTACAATTATCATCACATAACGATTTCATAGGAATAGACAATAATATTGAGGTTAAAACTTGTTCTGTTAGCTCTGCCTCGTCATTATCATAGAAAAATACGAGTTCATCATCATCTGCTATATCCGATGATTTAGAAGTCTCTATAAGTCTTCCTGATAAAGCAGTCTCTACTTTATTAACAAACTCTTTCAGACATCTTGCACAATTTTCATAATATTGGTATGAAATTATTGCATCAAGATACATGCCTTCTTCAGTCATATAAACACTACCTTTTACTTTAACCGGCTCAGCCAAGACTATTTCTCCAGTTTTGGTTGATATTTTAGTTAAGTCTAAATAATGTTCAAAGTCAATTTTATAAACTGCTCTATCAATAAGTCTTGATAGATCTATCTTCATTAAGTTCACCTCTTAAATATTGCCAAATTTTATTATATATAAGTTATAGAAGGTTTGTCAAGAACAATTGTTTCATAACCATATGTTAGAAGATATAGGCAGGATTATCCTGCCTATTTTTTTGTTAAGATATTAATGCCTTTGTATCTCTAGCAATCATCAATTCTTCATTTGTTGGAACAACTAGTATGGCAACAGAATTTAAATCTTTATTAACTTGTGCTTCTTTGCCTCTTACCTTATTTAGTTCAGGATCTATTCTAATGCCTAAACATTCTAATCCTTCACAAACTTTTTCTCTAATATAACTTGAGTTCTCACCAATACCTGCAGTAAATACTAATGCATCTATTCTGCACATAGTAGCTACATATGCACCCACATATTTCTTAACCCTATTAACAAAAACATCTATAGCTAGTTTTGCTCTTTCATTTCCTTCTTCAGTTGCTATTTCTAAATCTCTAAAGTCACTACTGATTCCAGAAATACCTAATACTCCAGATTTTTTATTTAATAAATCATTTACTTCTTCAAAAGTCATATTTTCCTTATCCATAATAAATGGAATTATAGCTGGGTCAATGTCACCAGATCTAGTTCCCATTGCTAAACCTTCTAAAGGTGTAAAACCCATACTTGTATCCATAGATTTGCCACCTTGCACTGCACATACACTAGAACCATTTCCCAAGTGACATGTTACAATATTTAAATCATTAATATCCTTACCTAGGATTTCAGCAGTTCTTAAAGATACATACTTGTGAGAAGTTCCATGGAATCCATATCTTCTTATTTTATATTTTTCATAAAACTCATATGGTATAGGATATATATAATTATCAGGTGTCATAGTTTGGTGGAAAGCTGTGTCAAAAACTGCTACCATAGGAGTATTTGGCATTAGTTCTTTACAAGCTTCTATTCCAATAATGTTTGGTGGATTATGTAATGGCGCTAATTCTACACAATCTCTTATAGCTTTCATTACATTATCGTCTATTACAACAGATTCAGAGAATTTTTCTCCTCCATGAACAACTCTATGGCCTACAGCACTTATTTCATCCATAGATTTTATAACCCCATAATTAGGGTCAACTATTGCATTTAAAACTATTTCCAATACAACTTTATGGTTGTCCATTGGCTTTTCAAAAACTACTTCTTCCTTGCCAGTTGGTTTATGTTTTATTCTAGAGCCTTCGATTCCTATTCTTTCAGCTAAACCCTTTGCCAATACATATTCGTTTGACATATCTATTAACTGATATTTCAACGAAGAACTCCCACAGTTGATTACTAAAATTTTCATATTTTCCCTCCTAGAATGTATATATATTAACAACTTTCATAATATTATAATCGCGAAAAAAAATCAACTATATATAGAGTATTTCCTACATTAATCATTAATAATCTTTTTTTAATGATATAATAATATATATCTTTTAATAATAAACTCTATATAATTTCATATCAGGAGGTATTTATGCATATAGTTGGCCTTATTACGGAATATAATCCATTTCATAATGGACATTTATACCACTTAAATGAATCTAAAAAAATCACAAACTCAGAATACTCTATTGCAATCATGAGCGGCAATTTCCTACAGAGAGGTGAACCCGCTTTAGTTGATAAATGGACTAGAGCAAAATTGGCTGTAGATAACGGTGTTGATTTAGTCATAGAACTTCCTGTAGTATATGCTTGTCAAAGCGCTGAATTCTTCGCCTATGGTGCAGTTAAGACACTTGATAGTTTAGGTATTGTAGATAGCATTTGTTTTGGTAGTGAATTGGGAGATATTCAATTATTAGATCATATAGCTGAAATTCTTATTAACGAGCCTAAAATGTATGTAGATTGCCTAAAATCAGAATTAGAGTCCGGAAATTCTTATCCAAAAGCAAGAGAACATGCCCTAATCAATTATCTAAAAGAAACTAGTTCTTTAAACTCTTCAATAATAAGCAATGTTATTTCAAATCCTAATAATATTCTTTCAATTGAATATTTAAAAGCAATTAGAAAAATAGGCAGCAAAATAAAACCTTTTACAATCAAAAGAAAGCAAGCAAACTATCATGATAAAAATCTTACTGGAACTATTTCTAGTGCAACAGCTATTCGTGAAGAGCTCATTAATAATTCTTTTATAGAAAATATAAAGCCTGCAGTGCCCCTAATTACATATGAATATTTAAAAGATTTTTACAATGAAAATAAGGACTTCAATTCACTTGACAAATATTCTATGATTCTATTATATTTACTAAGAAATAGCACTCTTGAAGATTTCAGAAAAATTATTGATGTAAAAGAAGGGTTAGATAATAGAATAAAAAGTTGTTCTAACAGCTATAGTAGTATTGATGAAATACTTAACTGTATAAAAACTAAAAGATATACTATGACCAGGTTAAAAAGAATACTTATACATTTGCTTCTTGATATAGATAAAAATGTTGTTGCAAACCTTCATTTACATGGACCTCAATACATAAGAATCTTAGGTTTAAGTTCTAAAGGTTTTGATATATTAAAACAAGCAAAGAAAACAAGTTCATTACCTATAATCACCAAATTTGCTGATTATAAAAAATACAATAACCCAGTCTTGAATAGGATGATTGAGCTTGATAAAAAAGCAACAGATATTTACGCCCTAGGTCTTAATAAAGGCAAAATGAAAGTAAACTTAGATTGCTTTACTTCTCCATATATTAAATCAGATGTTAAAATTTCTGAATAAAGAGGCAAAATTAAAATTAATAGCTCCTGTTCGTCTGTCTAGTTACTAACGTCTATGGACTTCCTTTTTTGTTGCAAGACCTTAGCTTATTATCATTATTATCATATTATATTTAAGACCTCAATATAATATATCAGTATAGACAACAGGAGGATTAATATGACTAATTATATATTATTACTTTTTACACTAGGCATAGTGATTTTTGCAATGTATGTATTGAATAATAAAATAATACACAAATTTGAAAACATAAAAACATTTTTATTAGTCCTACTAGTCACATTCTTAGTTTCCTGTTTAATAATATATCCTAATAATACTATAAATGCAGCACTAAATGGGTTAAAAACGTGGTCTAATATTGTTCTCCCTTCTTTAATGCCTTTTTTTATTGGTGCTGAAATGCTAATAGGTCTTGGGGTAGTTAACTTCATAGGAGTACTATTAAACCCTATAATGTACCCCCTGTTCGGAGTATCAGGAGAGGGTTCTTTTTCATTTGCCATGAGCATAGCTTCGGGTTATCCAGTAGGAGTTACATTAGTTTCCAAGCTTAGACAACAAAACCTAATTTCTAGAATTGAAGCTCAAAGACTTGTGTCATTTTGTAGCACCTCAGGACCCCTATTCATGATTGGCGCAGTATCCGTAGGTATGTTCAAAAATCCTTCTATTGGCGCCCTATTAGCATCTTCCCATTATTTGGGTGCTATAACTGTAGGAGTACTTTTTAGAAATTATGGAAATATAAAAATCAATAAAAGTAAAAATCTGTACCATAAGAATAATTATATTAAGAGCGCATTAAGGGAGTTAATTGCTACTAGAAAAAAAGATGGAAGAAGTATAAGCATGCTAATGAGTGATGCAATAAAATCTGCCTTTGAAGCAATGTTTATGATTGGGGGATTTATAATAATATATTCAGTTGTCATTGAAATTTTAATAACCACAGGAATTATTAACTTTCTAGCAAGTCTCTTTAAGATCATAATACCAATTAATATTGATATTAGCCTTGTGGAAGGTATTATTAGTGGACTTTTAGAAATGACAAATGGATGCAAATTAATATCTATATCGAAAAATGCAAGTATTAATTCTCAACTATGCTCAGTAAGCTTTTTAATTGGCTGGAGCGGCTTATCAATACATAGTCAAGCTATTAGTATTATTAACAATACCGATATTAGCCCTAAGCTCTATATATTATCAAAAACCCTTCATGCTATATTTTCTTCTGTATATTGCTATGGGTTATATAAGTTGTTTTTTAAAAACATTGTTATTACTTCATTTTTACCAAGTGATTTCAATTTGTCAAAAAATCTTTTTGGAAATTGGCTAAGCATCTTTAAACTATCTATAAGTCTAGAGTTTGTTATTCTAATTATAATAACTTCTATTTCACTTTTTATAGGTACTATATATAGCTTTAAAACTTTAAACAACAAATAAAAAGAAACTCCATAATTAGGAGTTTCTTTTTATTTAAAATTATTTAGTTCTTGTCTGTTTTTTCCTAATGTGTTAATTACATTTTTTAGGTTTTCTTCTACTTCTTTGAGTAGCTCATCAGCATATTCTCTTGCACCTATCCTTATTTCTTTAGCATTAATTTGTGCTTTTGATGTAATCTCTTCTGCTCTTTCATGAGCTAGCCTAGTAATCTCATCTTTTTCAACCATTTCTTCAATATGTAGCTTTACCTCTTCTACCATAGTATCTGCTTCCTTTTGTGCTTCTGCTAAAATTCTTTGTCTTTCGTCCTTTATCCATTCAGCTTGTTTTATTTCATCAGGCAATTTTATCCTAACTTCTTTAATTATATCTAAAATTTCACCTTTGTCTACTAGTACCTTACCAGCAAAAGGTATTGTGGAACTTCCTTCAATAATATCCTCAATTTCATCTAGTAGCTTTAAGACATCCATTTTTAAACCCCCTTAAGTTTTTGTTTTATGGCTAGCTCAACTGCTTCAGGAACTAAGCCAGTAATATTTCCATTAAAGCTAGCTACTTCTTTAACAATACTAGAACTTAAATAAGAATATTTGTTTCTTGCAATTAAAAAAAATGTTTCAGCTTCATCGTAAAGTCTATTATTCATTAGAGCCATCTGCATTTCATATTCAAAATCTGAGACGGCCCTTAACCCCCTCACTATTAGTTCTACTTTTTTTTCTTTCATATAATCTATTAACAATCCAGTGAAAGAGTCAATCTCAACATTTTTTAGAGTGCTTGTGACCTCTTTTAATAACTTTATTCTCTCCTCAACAGTAAACATATGTTTTTTTGAGGGATTATTTAAGACCAGTACTGTAATGTTTTCAAACTTCTTTGAGCATCTACTAATAATATCTAAGTGCCCATTAGTTACTGGATCAAATGTCCCTGGATAAACTGCTCTCATTATTCAACCTCCCATGGATGTAAAAAGATATTGTAGTTCCCCCATACTTTCGCATATCTTTTTTTACTAAATTGTAAATGTTTTCTGGTAATGCTAATTTGCTTTCATGTTCAACTATTATGATTCCTTCATCATTAATTATTTGACTACTACTTATCTTTTCAAGTATGGGCACAATAATCTCTTTTTCATATGGAGGATCTAAAAAGATAAAATCAAATACAATGCCCCTTGAACTCAAAGTGTTTATAGCTTTTTCAGCTGTGTTTTTATATACAAAAGCTTGATCTACAAGCCTTGTCCTCTCTAAATTTTCTCTTATAGACTTAATACTATTAGCATCATTGTCAATAAAATAACATCTATTAGCTCCTCTGCTTAAGAATTCTATTCCTATGTTCCCAGAACCTGCATAAAGGTCTAAGACTAGACTCTCATCTGGAATATCTCCTAAGATATTAAAAATAGCTTCTTTTACCATATCTGTTGTGGGACGAGTATGCAATCCTTTAGGAGCAATCAATTTGCTCCCCTTTGATTTTCCTGTTATAACACGCAAAAGAAAACCTCCTCATTTGTAATTAATATTTTATCACAAAATCTTCAAGTACTAAACAAATTATTTGACTTTTTTGCAAAATACTCAAAGATTACTATAATTATCCTGTATTTCCTCATAATTCTCCATGTTTTAATTAAAAGATATTAGTTCTGATTCTCTATTAAATAACTTCGTAATTCTTTCTTTTATTAATTTATGGTTTTCTAATGACAAATTAGGATCTTTATCTAATATTATAAATGCTAATTTTTGCGCTATTGCTAAAGTATTCATGTCCGAAAACAAATTGGCTATTTTTAATTCTGGCACTCCATGTTGTCTTGTTCCGAAAAATTCACCTGGCCCCCTGGTTTCTAGATCTTTTTCTGCTATTGTGAATCCATCGTTTGTCTTCTCCATTATAGACATTCTTTCTTTAGAAACCTTACTTTTGCTTTCATTAACCAGTATACAATAGGACTGATAACTTCCTCTTCCTACTCTTCCCCTTAGTTGATGAAGTTGAGCTAGGCCAAATCTTTCAGAATTCTCTATCATCATGATGTTAGCATTAGGAACATTTACCCCAACCTCAATTACAGTAGTAGAAACTAAAATATCTATTTCTCTGTTCTTAAATTTTGTCATTATAGCATCTTTTTCAATACTTTTCATTTGACCATGGAGTAGTCCAAGTCTTAGATTTTTAAAAATATCGTTTTTTAAAGCTTCATATAATTCATTAGCTGATTGTGCATTAATACTATCTGATTCTTCAACAAGAGGACATACTATATATGCTTGCCTGCCTTTATCAATATGATCTTTAATGAATGAGTATGCTCTTTCCTTCATCTCACCAGATATTGCATAAGTTTTTATTTTTTTCCTTCCTTCTGGTAGTTCATCTATTACTGATACTTCTAGATCCCCATATAATATTAATGCTAAGGTTCTAGGTATAGGCGTAGCAGACATAACAAGTATATCTGGGTTATTTCCCTTTAAGGAAAGTGTTGCTCTCTGCCTAACGCCAAATCTATGCTGTTCATCAGTTATTGCTAATCCTAAATTATAAAATTTTACATTATCCTGCAACACAGCATGGGTACCAATTATTATATCAACTTCTCCTGTCTCAATCCTTCTTAGTATGTCTTTTTTCTTTTTTGCAGCAATATTACTAACTAATAATTCACAATTAATATTATATTTATTAAGTAAAGTTTTTACACTTTCGTAATGTTGGGTTGCTAATATTTCCGTCGGTGCCATCATTACAGACTGATAGCCTGAGTTACACGCTTTTAGCATTGCTAATACAGCAATAATTGTTTTTCCAGACCCTACATCACCTTGAACTAAACGGTTCATCTGTTTAGAAGATTCCATATCACTTTTTATTTCATTGAATACTTTTAATTGTGCAGATGTTAATTTATATGGAAGTGACTCAATAAGTTTGTTAGTATCATCATCTCTATTAAATTTTATTCCTTTGTTGTTAATAGTATTTTTTCGTTTAAGAATAAAAAGACCTAGTTGCAATAAAAATAGCTCTTCAAAAACTAATCTTTCCTTAGCCTTTTTATAAGAAAATCTGTCTTTTGGAAAATGAATATTTCTAATAGCTTGGCTAAATGAAAACAAATTAAGCTCATCAATTATTTTTTCCGGAATTACATCCATAGTATCACTTATATAAGTCTCTAATGCTTGTTCTATAAATTTAGTTAAATCATTATTAGTTAGGCTTTCAGTTAATTGATATATTGGGACGATTCTTCCAATTTTTTTTCCGCTTTCATTGTGTTTTTCATATATAGGGTTTTGAATCTCAATATAAGTTCCTGTTCTTTTTACTCTTCCGCTTATGTTAATAATGTCCCCTACTTTAATATTGTTTACAACGTAGTCTTGGTTAAACCAAATTAAATGAATTAAGCCAGTTTCGTCTTTTGCTTGTATTTTAATTATTGTAAAATTTCTCTTAGGTCTATATACTTTAGGAGTACCGCATATGATTACTTTTAAACTTGCCTTCTCTCCATTTTGCAGGGTTGAAATCTTTTTTACTTCCCTTATATCTTCGTATGATCTAGGGAAATAATAAATTAAATCTCTGATTGTTTTTATGCCAATTTTATTTAAAAGTTTTGCCTTTTTGGGCCCAACCCCCTTAATATACTGAACAGACTTCTCTAGTTTCTCCAAAATGCTCACCTCAATGTTTTACTATATATATTATACAAAAAATAAGCAAGAATCCAAAGTCTATTACTTCGAATTCTTGCCTTTTAAAGAAATATAATAACCAGAATTATTCAACAGAAACTAAATAATAATAAAGAGGCTGTCCACCAAAAACCACTTCAATATCTAAATCTTCAAATTCTTCTTCAAGTCTACTAGCTAACTCATTAGCATCTTCTTCAGATATATCATTTCCGTAAAATATAGTAACTAAACCATTGTTATCTGTTACCATTTTTTTAACTAAGTCAAAAGCCACATCTTGGACATCTTTCCCAATTACTTCTATTTTCCCATCATATATTCCCATAATATCATCTTTTTTAATTTCTTTCTCTTCCATAACCGTGTCTCTAACAGAAAAGGTTACCTGACCAGTTTTTACTGTTGCTATAGAACTTTTCATATTTTCAACATTTTCTTCCATGTCAAGTTCTTCATCAAAAGTAACTAAAGCAGCTATTCCCTGAGGAATAGATTTTGTTGGAAGTACTTCTACTTTCTTGCTACTCAATTCTTTTGCCTGAGTAGCAGCCAAAATTATATTACTATTATTAGGTAAAATAAAAATATTTTCTCCATTTACTTTGTCAATAGCAT
The DNA here is from genome assembly GCA_964619895.1 of uncultured Clostridia bacterium. Classification (GTDB taxonomy): domain Bacteria; phylum Bacillota; class Clostridia; order Tissierellales; family Proteiniboraceae; genus Proteiniborus. Next base: position 14,168 of record CAZUFW010000020.1, read on the forward strand.
TAAGGATGTCTTCTGTACTTGGATTCATAGTCTGCCCGCCTGCAATTACGTAATCAACATTTAAATCATTAAATACATTAGAGAGACCTTCTCCCATGGAAACAGTAATGAAGCTATATTTTTTACTTTCTTCTGTTCCTGTATTTTCTACTGCTGTTGCAGTTGTAGTAGCAGTAGAATCAGAAATATTACTTCTATGCTGATATCTCATATTATCTATTTTAATATCAATAAGCTCACCATATTGTAATGCTTTTTGTAATACTTCTCCAGGATCATTTGTATGTATATGAACTTTAATAATATTATCTCCACCAACTACAAGCATTGAGTCTCCAAGGCTTACTATTTCGTCCCTAAATATATTACTCTCTATTTTGGAATTATTGATAATAAATTCAGTGCAATACCCAAATTTAATCTCTTCATTTGTATCAATAATAGAATGTGTCATATCATCTTTCACTATTATTTCTTCAACTAAGGTCTCTTCTTTACCAGTTAATGCCTCAAGAGCACCTATAAATATTGTAATGAGTCCCTTTCCACCTGCATCTACAACTCCAGCCTGCTTTAATACTGGTAACATTTCTGGAGTTTTATCTAAAGTTTCTTCTCCATGTTTAATAACTGCTTTAAAAAATTCTACAATATCTGTTTCTTGTTTTGATAGATTTAAAGCCATTTCTGCACACTCTCTAGCAACGGTTAATATAGTTCCCTCTATAGGCTTCATAACTGCTTTATAGGCTGTATCAGAACCAAGTTTTAAAGCCATTGCAATAGTATTAGTGTCTATTTTATCGACATCCTTCATTCCTTTTGCGAAACCCCTAAATAATTGAGAAAGTATTACTCCTGAGTTGCCCCTAGCTCCCATTAGTGAACCATTAGAAGCGGCTGTTGCAATTCTATCTATATTATCAGTTTCTAATGTTCTTATCTGTTTAATAGCAGACTGCATAGTCAATGACATATTAGTCCCAGTATCCCCATCAGGAACAGGGAACACATTTAAAGCATTGACAGCTTCTTTGTTTTTTTCAAGACAGTTAGCAGCTCCAAAAAGTAACTTTTTGAGCATATTTCCATCTATGTATTGAATTTTCAATATCAGTACCTCCTTATCCTACTTTTGTACTCTTACTCCTTGTACATTTATATTTACTTTTTCTACCTTTAAACCTGTCATACTTTCTATATTGTACTTTACTTTATCAATTATGTTGTCTGCTACTACAGAAATTTTAGTACCAAACTGCACTACTACAAATAAATCTACAACAATCCTTTCACCATCAGTATATACTTTTACTCCTTTTTTAACATGTTCTTTCTTTAATAATTCAACTAGTCCATCTGTAGCATTTCTGCTTGACATTCCAACTAGTCCATAGCTTTCAATTGCTGCTAATCCAGCAATAGTTTCTATTACACTTTCATCAATATTTATTGAGCCATATTTATTGGTCAATTTACCTGCCATTTACAGTCCTCCTTTTATTCTTGAAAAGTGGATAAAGGATTTTATAGTTATATTTTACATTATAATTGTATTATCTTCAACTTTAGAATAAATAATAATTATTATGAACATAAAATTATCTTTATATTGCAAATAATACCTATGGTGTGATACAATAATATATGTTGATTTTGGAAATGTTTTAATAAATAATGATTATTATCTAACCTAGGGTTTAAGGAGGTGTTTTATATGGCAAGGTTCTGCGAAGTATGTGGTAAAGGAAAAGTGTCAGGACACTTAGTAACTTTCTCAAATAAAAAAAGTAATAGAACTTGGTCTCCGAATGTACGTAGAATAAGAGCTATGGTTGATGGAACTCCAAAAAGAATTTACGTATGCACAAGATGTATCAGATCAGGTAATGTTGAAAGAGCATTATAATAAATGGCTTCCAGTATAATGGAAGCCTGTCTGATTTTTTGTACATGTATTTATCTCTTCATAATTAGCCTAAAAAATTCTAAATAAAAACCAACCTAGACATATGAACAATAAGCCTAGCGCAAAAATCCATGCCCCTATAGGTATTACTTGAATTATTATAATAACACCTAATACAGCTAAAATTATTCCCAAAATTTTTTTTATGCTTCCATCAATGACATGTCTTCTAAATTTCCACCTTCTATACCCACTCATATAGACACCCCTTATAAGGCTACTATTATATAATATTCCTTATATCAAAAAAAGTTACAAAAAAGTCAGCAATTGCTGACTTTTTAATTAATCCTTTGACCTAATAACAAGGCATGCTCCTTTTTCAACCTTTACTAATCCTTCTTTATCTACTATTACATTACTTACTCCCAGCGTAGAGCCAAGATTAAAATCTACATTATTTGTATCATACTCAAATCCTTTAAGTGTAATCTTTGAATTAGTTAATGGTATTATTGAAATAAAACAACCCTTTTTATTATTTAGTCTAAGTACGTTTTTTGTTATAAATACTTCGTTGTGACTATCTATAATAACTACATTAATGTTTTGATTAAGTAATCTATAAAGCAGCATTATATTTGCCATGGAATGATCTATGCGATTACCTGTGGCACCTAATAACACTATATCATTAGCTCCTTTTTCAATTGCAAATTCTATTGCCAGCTCAGTATCAGATTTATCCTTATGAGTTGGATGTTTTTGAAGGCTAACCCCTAACTCCTGAAACTGCTTTAAAATATCTGTATCTATTGAGTCTAAGTCACCTATTATAATATCAGGTGTTAAGCCTTTATTGAATAAATGTCTCGCACCACCATCTGCGCAAATGACAATATCTGCATCTTTAGAATAGTCTGCTATATCTAGATTTTTTAGCTCGCCATTTGAAATTATCAAAGCCTTCATTTAATTCACTCTCTTTATTTTATTTCTCTGCTAATAGGCTTCCAAATCAATACAATAATTATTATAGAAACTAATAACTCTACGCTTAAGTAACCACCATTATACTTCAAAGAATATGACCATGAATCAAGAGCTTTGACATTTTCAGAAAAGAAAACTACACCTGATAACACATGGCTAATAAATCTTCCTAAAATAGCAAGAACCACTCCTGCTATAGCACCTACATATTCTATAACTTTACTTTGAGGTTTGATGTCTTTTATATTTTTATACAGTCCTGCCAAGCCTAAGAATCCAAAAGCTATAGGATAATCTAATAGAAATTGAATTGGATGCACAATATAAGGATCTATAATTGCTTGAAGTACACCATATACTAACCCTACTAATATCCCTGGCAGTGTACCCCATCTTATACCAATGAGTATTATTGGTATCATACTTCCTGCGGTTACAGAACCGCCAAAAGGCATTTTATATACCTTTATCATACTTAGTATAGTGGCTAATGCTAGCATTATACCGCTTTCGGCTATAAACCTTACTTTTTGATTTTTTACCATAAAAAAACCTCCCTTGATTTTAAAGAATATTTACTAGGGAGGGATTAGTGTCTATTAAGTTTTCATAACACAAAAGTGTAATGAAAGATATTACATAAACACTTCCCTACGCTAGTATTAACTAGATCAGGTAAAAGGGTCGAAGCTTAACTTGCTTCCTCTCAGCATTCATGCTCCCCTAGTGTAAATTTTTCCTGTTTCTAATATTATAACAAGTATTATTATGAATGTAAAGCTATATGCGTTTAAACAATCTTGTGGTATGAACAATATCCTCACTATTAAAAATAGCAGAACCTGCAACAAAAATATTAGCTCCACAGGATTCAATTTCTTTAATATTGTCCAGCTTAATTCCTCCGTCAACTTGTATATCAATATTAAGATTACGACTATCAATTAATTTTCTTAAGTCTACTATTTTATCTTTCATCTGTTCTATAAAGTATTGACCGCCAAATCCAGGATTAACTGTCATAATAAGCGCCATGTCTATTTCATCAATTATATATCTGATGCTTTCAATAGAAGTAGAGGGGTTTAAAGCTACACCTGCTTTTATTCCAAAACTTTTTATATACTGTATGGTTCTATGGAGGTGTATGCTTGCTTCCTGATGAACAGTTATAATATCTGCTCCTGCATCTGCAAAATCTTTTATATATTGGTCTGGGTTTTCTATCATTAAATGCACATCAAAAGGTATTTGAGTCACCTTTCTAAGCATTTTAATTACAGGTACCCCAAAAGTAATATTAGGCACAAAATGTCCATCCATTACGTCTAAGTGAATTAAATCAGCTCCACCTTCCTCTACTAATTTAATTTGCTCTTCTAACCTGCTAAAATCAGCTGATAAAATAGAAGGAGCTATCTTAATCATGTCTAATACCTCCTAATTTTCTTTATTTCCTGCAACATATTTAGATAATTATCGTATCTAGATTTACTTATTTGCCCATTGTCAACTGCTTTCTTCACTTCGCAGCCAGGTTCCTTATAATGGCTGCATCCAGAAAATTTACATAAGGAGCTTTTATCATATATTTCAATAAAATATTTTTCAAGCTCAGTTTCCTCTAAAAAATCTATATTTAAAGTGCTAAAACCCGGAGTATCTACAACCCATCCCCCTAAATCTAGTTCTATAAGTTCTACATGCCTAGTAGTATGTTTCCCTCTGCTAGTTTTTTGACTTATATCACCAGTTTGCAACTTTAAATTTGATTGAATACTATTTAATAATGTAGATTTACCTACACCTGATGGGCCTGCAAATACTGTAATTTTATCTCTTAGCAAATTCTTTACTTCATCTATGCCACTGTTGTTTTTACAGCTAGTTTTAATAATTTTATAGCCCGCTGTATTGTAAATATTATAAATATAATCTACCTTGCCCTCTGAGTCTAAGTCAGATTTGTTTAGGCAAATAACTACATCTAGTCCCTGATATGATGCTAGAAGCAAAAATCTATCTAAAAGCCATAAGTTAGGATCTGGTTTTTGTGCTGCAAAAACTATTATTGCTTGATTTACATTAGAAACAGGAGGTCTTTTTAATTCTGTGATCCTATCAAAAATATGTTCAACATATCCTGTATTGTCTTCTTTATTGACTTTAATCAAAACCTTATCACCAATAAGAGGAATAGTATTATTTTTTCTAAAAAGTCCTCTTGCCCTGCACTCGTATATTTTATCGATTACCTTTACATAATAAAAACCACCTATGCCTTTAGTAATAATTCCTTCTAGCATTAATCAGTCCTCCCTAAAAGATATTTATATTTCATCTATAAAAGTGCCATCAAAATAAACTTCATATTTTGCATTCTTCTTGCCTTTAACTGGAACCGAAATAGAGCCCTCACTTGTATTGTGAGTTTCGTTATAAATCAATTCTCTTTGATCATCTTGTATTCTGTATATTTTTACTTCAACTTCTTCTTTATCCTTTGGAAGGATTATAGATAAATTATTATATTTTATATCCTCTTCACCAGTTCCTGTATTTTGACCGCCGTTTGATTGACCATTCTCCTCAGAGCCTTTACTTACAGTTAGTTGTATAGTAGAATTCTCCTCTACCTCTGTATTAGCTGCAAAGCTCTGCCAAACTACAATATCTTTATCCACGTTTTCATTAATTTCATATTTAGGTTCAACAATTAGTCCTGTTGATTCAAGTTTCTTTTTAGCATCATTAATATTATCACCTATTACGCTAGGAACGACTACATATTTTATCTCAGGTCCATCACTAACAACTAAACTTACTGTAGATCCTGCAGGGGCTTTCGTGTCTCCATCTGGAGTTTGACTTATGACATAATCCTTTGGAATGTCACTAGGAACACGCTTAATACTACTTTTCAAATCTGCATCATTTATGAGCATCTCTGCTTCATCTATGTGATGATTAACAACATCAGGCACATCAGCTTCTTTTTCACCTTTACTTATTGTGACCTCAATAGGATAACCTGATTTTACAGTTTCCCCAGCATCAATACTTTGACTAGCTACATGTCCTGCTTTATATTCATGACTGAATACTTCATTTTTTACTTTAAATACAAGTCCTAAACTCTCAATTTTTTCTCTAGCTGCATCTTCTTGAAGCCCAAGAATACTTGGAACCTTTACTTCCTGTCCTTGTATTATACCTCTAAACCAGAAAAATCCTGCCGTAAGCCCTACTGTTAACAATAGAGCTAGCGCAATTGCAGTTATTGTAACTACTTTCGATGTACTTCTTTTTTCAATTTCACGTTTATCATTTTTTTTCTTTTTGCTGCTTGCTAAAGTACTCCCATTAGAATTAATCAAAGTGTCGTCTATTCTAGGGATAATTCTAGTAGGAGAATCGTTAAAATTAGGTATATGAATTTCGTCGCTATTTTTTACCCTCTTCAAATCATTTAAAAGAAGTTTAATATCGCTATATCTTAAACTTTGATCCTTCTGCACACATTTCATTATTATGCTTTCAAGATTTTTAGGAATAGAATGATCAATATGTGAAGGTGGCTCTATGTCTTCTTGAATATGTTTTAATGCTACTGAAATCGGACTATCTCCTTGAAATGGAACTCTACCAGTGACCATTTCATACATAACAACACCTAAAGAATAAATATCTGATTTTTCATCTGTATATCCGCCCCTAGCTTGTTCGGGAGAAAAATAATGAACCGAACCAATAACATTACTAGTATTAGTCACAGTAGAAGTTGTAGCTGCCCTTGCAATTCCGAAATCAGTAACTTTAACAATTCCATCCTCCGTAACCAAAATGTTATGAGGTTTTATATCTCTGTGAACAATATGGTTTTCATGAGCATGATTTAAAGCTTCTGCAATTTTAATTGCAATATCTAAAGATTCATCAATGCTTAGTTTCCCTTTTTCTCTAATTAACTGCTTTAAAGTTTTTCCATTAACATATTCCATTACAATATAATAAATATTATCCTCAACTCCTACATCATAAATACCCACAATGTTGGGGTGAGATAAACTAGCAGCAGCTTGTGATTCTCTTCTAAATTTATTTATAAATTCTTCATCATTTATAAATTCGGATCTTAAAATCTTAACTGCTACAAATCTGTTTAACAGTCTACATCTAGCCTTATAAACTAGAGCCATTCCTCCCCCACCGATTTTTTCAATAATTTCATATCTATTTCCTAGTATTTTCCCAATCATGCCTTCACCTTCTTTCAACTCATCTTAATAATCATTACAGTCGTATTATCTAAACCACCGAATTCATTTGCTACATCTGTGAGCAAACAACATGCTTGTCGTAGTTCACTGCAATTAAGTAAGATTTCCTTTATTTTGGAATCACTTACCATATTAGTTAATCCATCAGTACAAAGCATTATCACATCATTGCCTTCAAGATTTTTGCTAATTATATCAACCTTTACATTAATATCTGTGCCTAAAGCCCTAGTAATAATGTTTTTTTGTGGATGATTTACAGCTTCTTCAGTACTAATGCTCCCATTTCTTACCAACTCAGCTACTAATGAATGATCCTGAGTTAACTGATATAGCTCTTTTTCTCTAAATAGGTATGCTCTACTATCGCCAATATGTCCTATATATATCTCATTATTATAAATAATTCCAGAGGTAATAGTAGTTCCCATACCTTCACAGCTTTTGTTTTCTTTAGCTTCTTTTAATATTTTTTTGTTTGCTTCCATAAAAGCCAAATTAATAAACTTAGGAATATCAAGTTTTCCTTGAATAATATTTTCTTTTTCCTTTTCATAATTTTCTTTAATAGTTTCAATAGCTAGTAAACTGGCCACTTCACCTGCATTATGACCACCCATGCCATCAGCTACCACAAACAAGGGTAATCTATTGTCATCTGAATAATAGTATGAATCCTGATTTATATTTCTTATTTTTCCTATGTCTGAACATGCACAAATAAACATCTAAACACCTCATTTCCCAAGATAATGTAGCTAAAAAAACATATTCTGCTAATTATAGCTTTTTCTCTTCAATATAATCTCTTCTTAGTTGTCCACAAGCAGCATTTACATCTGCCCCCATTTCTCTTCTTATGGTAGTGTTTATTCCATTTTTAACTAAAATCTCCTTGAATTTTTTTATTGCAATCTCATTAGATTTATTGTGAATAAACTCTTTTATACTATTAAGAGGTATTAGGTTCACATGACATAGCATTCCTTTAAACAGCTTCACTAACTCTAGCGCATCTGTTAATTTGTCATTTACATCATGTATCAATGTATATTCGAAGGTTATTCTTCTGTTTGTTTTAGCAATATAATAGTTACATGCTTCCATTATCTCGTATATACTATATCTTTTAGCTATTGGCATAATTTTTTTTCTTTCTTCGTCAAATGGTGAATGAAGAGAAATAGATAAATTAATGGGAATTCCTTCATCTGCTAGATCATAGATTTTAGGCACTAAACCACAGGTTGAAATTGTAATATGCCTATATCCTAGATTTTGTCCCTCTTCATCATGTATAACTTTAAAGAACTTCATTACATTGTCATAGTTGTCTAGTGGCTCTCCACTTCCCATTAATACGACATTAGTAATATTTTTGCCCTGATCCTTTTGTATTTGATAAAATTGCTCAAGTATCTCTCCAGGTAAAAGATTTCTAACTAATCCACTTTTTGTAGATGCGCAAAACTCACAGCCCATTCTACATCCTACCTGAGTAGACAAACAAACTGACACTCCATGTTTATACTTCATCATTACACTTTCTATGATATTTCCATCATCTAGCACAAATAAATACTTGCTTGTATCATCATATTGAGAATCTAATCTTTTGACTATTTTTAGTTTACTAATTGCAAAATTTGAATTCAGCTTGTCCCTTAGTCCTTGAGGGAGTTCTGTAATATCATCTATAGAAGAAACCATCTTTTGATGTATCCATTTAAAAGTCTGGTGTGATCGATATTTTTTTTCTCCAAGATTTTTAAAAATCTCTTCTAATTCCTCTACCTCAAGTGACTTTAAATCGATATTATTCAAACTATCCCTCCTAAGAAATTCTGCTAAACAATATATATTATATCATAATAATAAAATTTTTAACTATATACAATATCTTATATTTTTATCAACTTAGCAATAAAGAAACCATCTGTACCATTGATATTAGGGTACAACTCAATATACCCATTTATTGCCTGCTTTTTTAATTCTTCATTATCTATCAGGTCCTGGAAGCTTATTAATCTAAATTCTTTATTTCCTTCAAGGAATTTCTTCATTAACCATATATTTTCCTCTTTTTGAATTGTACATGTACTATAAACTAAAATCCCGCCTTTTTTCACATACATGCTGCTATTCACGAGTATTTCATATTGCAACTTTGTAATTTCAGATAAGCTATCTTCAACCTTATGCCACTTTATATCTGGCTTTCTGCGTATTAAACCTAGTCCAGAACAAGGGGCATCCACAAGACAACAGTCAGCTTTTTCAGTTAAGTTTTCATCTAAGTTTGTTGCATTATATTTCTCTAATTGTATAATACTAGTCCCTAATCGAGCTACGTTATCTTTTATCAAATTTAATTTATGTTCGTGAATATCTCTAGCTATTATCTTACCCTTATTCTCCATCTTTTGTGCTATATGAGTTGTTTTCCCGCCAGGTGCGCTACAAACATCTATAACAAAATCTCCTGGTTTAGGATTCATTATCTGGGCTACTAGCATAGAACTTTCATCCTGTATTTGAAATAAACCATTTTTAAATTCATCAGTATTAGTAATTCTAATTGGATTATCTATTATTATGCAATCATTTGCATACTTTCCTTCACTTAAAATAAATCCTCTATTAGCTAATTTATTTATCAGTTCTTGCTTTGAGATTTTCAATGTATTTACCCTTATATTTAATTTTGGCTTATCATTATTTGCAATACACAGGTTTTCAGTAAAATCTAATCCAAAATCTTCAATCCACTTTTTTATCATCCATTGAGGATGAGAATATTTTATAGATAAGAATTCAATGGGGCTTTTATCTTTTTCAGGTAGTTTAATATTGTTCTTGTTTTTTGATATGTTTCTTAATAATGCATTTACAAAACCTACCGAACCCTTATGTCCATATTTTTTTGCTAATTTTACTGATTCATTTACGGCAGCACTATCTGGTATTCTATCCATAAAAATAATTTGATAGACACCTGCTCTCAATATTTCTATAATTGTAGGTGCTATTTTTTTTAGTTTTATTTTTGAAAATTGCATAATAATCCAGTCAATCTGAAGTTTGTTCTCAATTACACCATAAACTATCTCTCTTATAAACGATTCATCTAAACTGTTTTCTACGTCTTCAATATTTCTAGTAATAGATATATTAGAATAAGCTTCATTCTCATTAATTTCTTTTAAAATATTTATTGCAATTTCTCTCGGGTTTTTATCCATAGTTTCACCTCATAGCGCAATCTAAAATAAAAACAAGGGGTATATTAACCCCTTTAATCTCTTCTCCATGATATTGCTAATAGCCTTAAAAGTTGTGCTATAGCAGTAAGAGTTGCAGCCACATAAGTCAAAGCAGCCGCATCTAACACTCGTTTCGTTGGAATAAACTCTTCTTGTGTAAGATAACCACCATTCTCTAGTTGCATTAACGCTCTCCCGCTAGCATTAATTTCTACAGGAAGTGTTATTATTTGAAATAAAACTACTCCTAGATATAGTACAATTCCTGCAGTCACTAATGAAGGAGCACTAAATGCAAAACCTGCAATAATCAATAGCCAAACAAATCTTGAACCAAAACCTGCTATAGGTGCTATAGTGTTCCTAAGCATCAAAAAATAATAGCCATCAGCATGTTGAATTGCATGACCTACTTCGTGCGCAGCTACTCCTAAAGAAGCAAGTGATGTGCCATTATAGACAGTACTGGAAAGCCTCAATACTCTACTTCTAGGATCATAGTGGTCTGTAAGCCTTCCCTGAACATACTCAATATTAATATCATATAATCCATTCTTATCTAATATCCTTCTTGCAACTTGAGCGCCAGTATAACCTGATCTACTACTAACTTTTGAATACTTATTAAATGCACTTTGTATTTTTGATTGTGCATACATAGCAAAAAGGATAGCAGGAATTAGAAAAATGAATTCTGGTCCAAAATAATAGCCATAGCCATAATACACAATAATCATCCTCCTTAAAAACCTCTTTGTTCTTTCAAATTAACTTGTTTTTATTCTAATAAAACACCAACTTCAAATTCATTTCCTCTTATAAATTCTGAAACATGCATAGCTCTTTTACCTGGAAACTGAATCTGTTTTATTAATATACAATTATCTGGCGCATTTACAAATATCCCATCGTTGTCTATTTTAATTACTTTTCCACTTTCATCTTCTTTAAATTTGTCAACAATATCAACCTCTAATATTTTTATATTATTATCTTTATAAGTGGTATATGCTCCTGGCCATGGTTGAGTACCTCGAACTAAATTACGTATACTAGTTGCACTTTCACTCCAATTAATTCTTCCAAGTTCCTTAGACATCATAGGTGCGTAAGTAGCTTCTCCATGATTTTGTGGGGTTTTAGTCATATTTCCAGCTTCTAATTCTTTAAGAGTCTCTACTAATAAGTCTGCCCCTATTTTCATGAGTCTATCATGAAGTTCTCCTGCTGTTTCTTCACTATATATCTCCGTTTCCCTCTTAAGTAACATATCTCCTGAATCTAATCCTTTTTCCATGACCATTGTTGTTATTCCAGTACTTTTTTCACCATTTATTATTGCCCAATTAATAGGTGCTGCCCCTCTGTATTTTGGAAGGAGAGAAGCATGTACGTTTATGCATCCAAATTTTGGTGTATTAAGAATATCCTCCTTAAGGATTTGACCATAGGCAATCACAACTATTACATCAGGATTCTCTTTTTTTATTATTTCTATGCTTTCTTTAGAATTAACATTGTATGGTTGATATACATTTAGCCCCAGTTGAAAAGCTTTTTCTTTAACTGGAGTAAATAATACTTTTTTTCCTCTGCCTTTTGCCTTATCGGCTTGTGAAATTACAAGGGATATTTCATGACCATTATGAAATAGTGCTTCAAGTGTTGGGACAGAAAAATCTGGTGTCCCCATAAATACAATTTTCATTTCTAACACTCCTGTTCTTCTGTATCAATAACCTTATCAGTGTACAGTATTCCATTTAAGTGATCAATTTCATGACAAAGAGCCCTAGCTAAAAGAGCAGTTCCTTCAACTATATTAGTATTCCCTTCTATGTCCATATATTCTACTTTCACCTTTTCTGGTCTACATACCTTACCACTTTTCCCTGGAATACTTAAACAGCCCTCTAAGTCTATATTTTTTCCTTCTTCCTCAATTATCTTTGGATTAATCAATACTATTGGTCCTTCACCTATATCTATTACTACTACCCTTTTAAGGATTCCAACCTGTGGAGCTGCTAAGCCAACTCCCTCTTCTTTATACATTGTATCTAGCATATCTTGCACTAAAGTTTTTATCCTATAATCAATCTCTTCTACCTCTCTAGATTTTTTTCTTAAAATTGGATCATCTTCATATCTTAATTGTCTTATAGCCATTATATAACCTCCTAAATAATTGAAACTGGATTAATATCTATACTTACATTAATATTTTTGCATTTATTTTCTTCTCTATTGTTTCTATTTACCCAATCTATTGCCTTAGTTATCATAAGAACATCAGATTTTCTGGATTTAATTATAATTTGCCTTCTATATTTTCCTTTTATTCTATAAATAGGAGCCTCCATAGGTCCTATAACTGTTTCCTTTAAATCTAGATTATTAGCTTCTTTAAGTATTTGTTTTCTAATTTCTTCAGCAATATAATTTGAAATATTATAAGTATCTTTTTCATTGTCTCCCGAAATAATAATATTTATAATATCTGTAAATGGAGGATAGTTAAATTCTTTACGTATTGATATTTCCTTATTGAAGAAGCTAGTATAGTCATGGGATTTAGCAGTTAAAATGCTATAATGCTCAGGCTCATATGTCTGGAGAATTACTTTTCCAGCATATTTCCCTCTTCCAGCTCTTCCTCCTACTTGTGTCAACAACTGGAATGTCCTTTCAGAAGCCCTAAAATCTGGAATATTAAGAGAAATATCAGCTGCAATTATTCCAACCAATGTTACATTTGGGAAATCTAATCCTTTTGAAATCATCTGCGTACCAATGAGAATATCAATATCACCTTTTTTCATCTTTTCAAATATTCTTTCATGGCTCCCCTTTCTAGTAGTAGAGTCAACATCCATTCTAGCTGTTCTCGCCTGAGGAAATAACTTTTTTACTTCCTCCTCAATTCTTTGCGTACCGGTTCCAAAATACTTGATATATTTACTCTTACAGCTAGGACATACAGTTGGGGGTTTTAATGTATAACCACAATAGTGACACTTAAGTATATTTTGAGCCATATGGTAGGTTAAAGAAATATCACATTCTTTACATTTTACAACAAAGCCACATTTTCTACAAGAAATAAAGGTCGAAAATCCCCTTCGATTTAAAAAAAGAATAGTTTGCTTGTTAGCCTTTAAATTATCTAATATAGAATTATAAAGAGTATTGCTAAATATAGATTTATTTCCATTATCAAGTTCTTTTTTCATATCTATAATTTCAAATTTGGGCATTTCTTTACTATTTACTCTATTAGGTAATTCTAACAGCTTATATTCCCCTTGCTTCGCTTTGAAATATGTTTCTATAGATGGGGTTGCGGAGCCAAGAATTAAAGTAGCCCCTTCTATTTCACATCTTTTTTCTCCTACTTCTATGGCATTGTATTTTGGGTTCATGCTAGATTTATAACTTGTCTCATGTTCCTCATCAATAATAATAAAAGCAAGATTATCGAATGGAGCAAAAATTGCAGATCTAGCACCTACAACAATTTGTACTTCACCTTCTTTTATTTTTCTCCATTCATCATACCTTTCACCATTTGATAACCCACTATGTAAAACAGCTACATTATTTCTAAATCTTCCTGCAAATCTTTCAACTGTCTGAGGAGTAAGAGAAATTTCTGGTACTAATACAATAGCTTGCTTGCCAATTTCAAGCACCTTTTCTATTAGCTGAAGATAAACTTCTGTCTTTCCACTTCCTGTTACTCCATGGATTAAATATTTATTATATCCGCTTTCAATATAATCATTATATATTTTATCAATACAATTTTTCTGATCATTTGTAAGGTTTACTTTATTATATGGATCGATTTCTTTAGTTATAGCATCTCTTTTTACTTCTATATCTGTAATACTTATATATCCCTTTTCCTCTAAGGATTTCAAAGAGTTTAGGCTGCAGCTAGTGATTAGCATTATTTCTTTCAGCCTTATTGATTCTACATTTCTAAGATAATTAATAATCTCAATCTGCTTACTTGCATTTTTAGCTATTTTGCTGAGTATATTATCTATATCCTTTAAACAAAATTCTCTTATGACAAATTTCTCATACTTTTTATTTACCTCAGAACTTACTTTTTTATTAATTTGTATTATTCCGCAATTAGATAATGATTTTATGCTGGAGTTTATATTAATTATTCCAGTTGCATATTTAATTTGTTGTACTTCTACTTCTCCAAATTTTTTCAGATAATCTAATATCCTTAGTTGGTTTTTAGACTTAATATCGCCATATTTTTCCTCATAATTATGTGTTAAACTTACAAGTTCAATGACTTTATTCGTTGTTCCTGAAGGCATCATGGTTCTAAGAACATCACTATATTGTGCTAAATATTTGTCTCTCATCCAAAAACTTAGCTTTATTAAATTTTCAGATAAAATTGGATCGTTATTGAAAACAATTTTTAATGGTTTTATCTTTTTGTATTCTATACCAGTTTTATTAGATATATTTACGATTATTCCTTCGATAAGTTTGTTACCTATTCCAAAAGGGACAAGCACCTTTTTGCCTATTCCTATATCCTTTCTGTATTCCTCCGGTACAGTATAGGTATAAAATTTATCCGTATTCGAACTAGTATTATCTACGACTACTTCAACAAATACATTATTAGTCATCAAATCCAACCTTTCAATTAAAGCCTAGAAATATTTTAAAAGCTAGATGTGTACATAATAAAGATTAACCTCTACCATGTCAAGCATCTAGCTCTAATCAACAATTTAACATTGAAGATATTTTATCTATTATAGCCTTTGCCACCTCTTCTTTTTTCATTAGTGGATATTCTTTTGTGGTTCCATCTTTATCTATAATAGTTACAATATTGGTATCACTTTTAAATCCAGTATTCTCCGCTAACACATTGTTTGCAACAATAAAATCTAGATTTTTCTTCTCAATCTTTTTCTTTGCATTATCAATAATATTTTCTGTTTCTGCTGCAAAACCTACTATTATCTGATCTTTCTTAAGCTTTCCGAAATGTGCTGCAATATCTGGATTCTTAGTAAATTTGAACTCTATTTCATCTTTTTCTTTCTTAATCTTATGCTCGCTTACAGTAATTGGTCTATAATCTAATGGAGCAGCTGCCTTTATAAGTACGTGACAGGTATCAAAATGTCTTTCTATTGCACATAACATTTCCTTAGTAGTATTTATCCTAATAACTTCAACTCCCATAGGAGGATCTAAATTTACTGGTCCAGATACTAGGATAACTTCTGCTCCCCTTCTTTGAGCTTCTCTAGCAATAGCGTATCCCATTTTCCCGCTAGAATGATTAGTCATATATCTTACTGGATCGAGTGGCTCTATAGTAGGACCGGCAGTTACTATAACTTTCTTTCCCTTAAGTTGATTATTAGCTAATGAATTTACTAGATAATCTACTATATCAGATGGTTCTGCCATCTTCCCTTCTCCAATATCACCACAGGCTAATCTACCTGAGCCTGGTTTAATAAATTCGTAACCATGTTGCTTAAGCTTGTTCATGTTTTCTTTAAAAATGATGTTATTGTACATGTTTGTATTCATGGCTGGTGCAAAAACTACTTTTGCCTTGGTAGCCATTACTGTAGTACTCAACATATCATCAGCAATACCATTAGCTATCTTTCCTATGATATTCGCTGTGGCTGGTGCCACTAAAAAAACATCTGCCTTTTTTGCTAAAGAAATATGCTCGATTTCCCAATATTTAGGTTCGTTAAAAATATCTATAGTAACAGGGTTCTGTGATATTGATTGAAAAGTTAAAGGTGTTACAAATTCAGTTGCCGATTTTGTCATTATTACATCTACATTTGCATTCAATTTTTTGAGTCTGCTAACTGCATCAACGGCCTTGTACACGGCTATACCACCAGAAACGCCCATTACAATATTTTTCCCACTAAGCATTTAATACACCTCTCAATACAGCTTACTAGTTAGTCTGTGGCCTTGTATAGGTAACCTTACCTTCAGCTACTTCTTGTACTGCAATAGATACTGGTTTACTTGACTTTGGATTTACCAAAGGCTCCGAACCATCTACAATTTGTCTTGCCCTTTTAGAAACTAATAAAACTAATGTATATCTACTGTCTACAGTTTTTAATAAATCATTAATTGAAGGGTATAACATAAAAAACCTCCTAAATTTCTTTTATAATATCTATTTGTCTATTAACTTTACACCTCTCGGCGTCAATAATAGATTCAATTTTTTTAACGGCTGTTTCAATTTCATCATTAAAAACAGCATAATCATACTTAAATACATACTCCATTTCTTTATAGGCAGCCTTAAATCTCATTTCTATTGCTTCCTCAGTTTCTGTTCCTCTATTAATAATTCTTTTTTTAAGTTCTTCCATTGAAGGTGGAAGTATGAAAATAAATACCCCATCAGGATATTTTTCCTTTACTTTTAGAGCTCCTTGAATATCTATCT
>CAZUFW010000020.1:31118-40509 GCA_964619895.1 uncultured Clostridia bacterium
GTTTTTATTGTTAAATTAAACTTTATATTCAATTTTTTCTAAAACATATTTTTTCGGTGTCCCATAATAGTTCCCATGCACATATGCATATTCGAGAAACTCTTTGTTTTCTACCATGCTTTCAAATTCTGTCTTGTCAATAAAAAAATAACTTACTTTATCTATTTCACCAGCTCTTGCTTCTCTAGTGGTGGCAGATATAGATAGGCTAATATTATTATTGTCACAGAGTAGGCGCTTACATACCGTACCTTTACCTACACCTGATGGACCTGAAATTACAATAAGTAATCCATTTCCCATGCAATTCTCCTCTTTTCGTCAATGTAAGATTATTCCATTTCATTGCTTTCTTTACTATTTAATCTATGTGCTACTGTTTCTGGCTGTACAGCAGATAATATAATGTGATCACTGTCTGTAATAACTACAGCTCTAGTTCTTCTCCCATATGTAGCATCAATAAGCATTCCTCTATCTCTTGCTTCTTGAATTATCCTTTTAATAGGTGCTGATTCCGGGCTTACTACAGCAATAATCCTGTTAGCTGATACTATATTGCCAAAACCAATATTAATAAGTTTTATACTCATGATCATCCTCCTTTATCCAAACTATTCAATGTTTTGAATCTGCTCCCTTATCTTTTCCATTTCACTCTTTAACTCAACTACATAATTAGTTATACCTATGTCACCAATTTTAGAACCTATAGTATTTACTTCTCTATTCATTTCCTGGACTAAGAAGTCTAATTTTCTACCAATAGTTTCTTCATCTGATTCTAAAGTATCAATAAATTGATTTACATGGCTATATAATCTAACTATCTCCTCATCAATGCTGCTTTTATCAGCATAAAAAACTACTTCATTTGCTAATTTGCTTTCATCAATTTCGTATTTTTCTTCTAATAGTTCTCTGATTCTAGCCCAAAGCTTTTCCTTATATTCTATTACAACTAAAGGTGCCCTCTTCTCAATTTCTTTAACAATTTCATTTACATTAATAAGTTTTGACTTAATATTTTTTGAAAGTTCTTGCCCTTCTTCAATTCTCATTGTTATCAAGTTCTTTAATGCCATATCTACTGCCTTATTTAAGCATAGCCATATTTCATCTTCGTTTTCTTCTCTTTTCTTAGTCTTCAATATATCAGGAAACTTAGCAAATAGCTCAACAGAAATGTCATTCTTTAGACCAATTTCTTCACACAATAAGTCTATAGCATTTTTGTATGATTTAGCCAAGGGCAAATCTACATTTACCTCTATTTCGCCTTCGCTAATATACTCTAGGTTAATGTAAACCTCTACTCTTCCCCTACTGACAACATTTCTAATTTGCTTTTTAATACTTTCTTCAAGATATCCTATGTGCCTAGGCATCTTAACTAAGGTATCGTTATATCTATGGTTTACAGATTTAACTTCTACTGTAAAATTTCTAATACCATCATTTACTTCTCCTCTACCAAATCCAGTCATACTCTTTATCAAGCTTCTCATCCTTCCCAAACTATTATAATCAATTTTACCATAAAATACACTCGTGTCAATGTAATGATATAAGTAATTAATAATATTAAGATTGATTTTAACCATGTATTTTTTTTGAATACTTTTTAAAATATATGACATTATATATGTAATTTGACTATATTAGCTTCATTCCTTTATATTGTTACAAAATCTTAACAATAATATTGTCATTCTTCTTATTGAGTTGTCTTTAACAAAACTTTTATTGACTTTTTTAATCAATAAGAGTTTTTACAAAATATATTTTATGAGAAATGCCTATTTGGAAATTTTACACTTTTCTATGAGTGATGAAAAATGATATACTTTATTAAAACATACTTGGAGGAGTTCTTATGTCTTTTGATGGAATAGTAGTAAAATCAGTAGTATATGAACTATTAAACCTGTTAAATAACGGGAGAATAGAAAAAATATATCAGCCTGAAAACGATGAAATAATTTTAAGTATAAGGAATGATAATAAAAATTATAAACTTCTTGTTTCTGCAAGTAGTAGTAACCCAAGAGTATACATTACTAGCGAGACAAAAACTAACCCAATGACACCACCTATGTTTTGCATGCTACTTAGAAAACATATTCAAAGTGGAAAAATAGTTGACATATATCAATATTCTATGGATAGAGTAATTTGTATTGATATACAAAGCTTAGATGAGCTAGGTGTTTTGTCAATTAAAACTATAGCTGTTGAAATTATGGGGAAGCACAGCAATATAATATTATTTGATAAAGATTCAAATAAAATTATTGATTCTGTAAAACGAGTTCCTGCTTTCATAAGTAGTGTAAGACAAATTCTTCCTGGGCTCGAATATAAAAATCCCCCTTCTCAGGACAAATTATTTCCATTTAATCTAAATAAATGTGATTTAATAAATCTTTGTGAAAAATCCGAAAAGGGAATGCCTATATTTAAAATGTTGTATGGAAATATTATTGGGTTAAGCCCTTTGCTAGCAAGAGAAATATGTTATAGAGCAAACTTAGATGACAGCTCAATAGTTGGACAATTAGATGATGTTAGTATCGATTATTTGTATAATTCTTTTAGAAAATTTTATGGAGATGTGCATAATCATATATTTTCTCCAACTATAATAATGAATAAAGACCATGATGAAATTGTTGCTTTCTCTGCAGTAGATATGCTTCAATATGACAGTCTACCAAAAATCCACTATAATTCAATTAATGAATTATTAGATAATTTTTATGTTACTAGAGATAAAATAGATAGGATTAAGCATAAATCAAGTGACTTTAAAAAATCAATTACAGTAAAACTTGATAGAACTCTTAATAAACTTGCAAAGCAAAAAGAAGAGTTATTAGAAGCTGAAGAAAGGGAAATATTCAAAATTTATGGGGATTTATTGACAGCAAATCTTCAAAAAATTGAAAAAAAGCAAAAATCCATAGTATTGGAAAATTATTACAGAGAAGATTTAAAGGAGGTTTGTATAAATCTAGACCCTCGTTTATCTCCTATACAAAATGCTCAGAAATATTATAAGAAATATAATAAACTAAAGAATGCATACCAGCTTGTTAGTGAACAAATAGTACAAACACAGGAAGAAGTAGACTATTTAGAAAATGTATTGATAAGCCTTGAAAATTGCACAGAATTAAAAGAGCTAGAAGAAATAAGAGATGAACTAGTTAATGAAGGTTATATTAAAAAATCTTCCTCTAAGGTAAAGAAAAAAGAAAAAGAAGTATTTTCTTCACCCCTTCATTTTATTTCATCAAATGGTTATGACATTTATGTTGGAAAGAATAATAAACAAAATGATTATCTGACTTTAAAGTTTGCAAATAAAGAAGATATTTGGATGCATACTAAAAACATTCCAGGTTCACATGTGATTATCAAAAAGAAGGAAGGTCAAATTCCTGAAAACACTATAATTGAAGCTGCTATGCTTGCAGCTTATCATAGCAAGGCCAGGTTATCTAGTAATGTTCCAATTGACTATACCGAAAGAAAGAATGTAAAAAAGCCTAGTGGTGCTAAACCTGGCATGGTTATTTATGATTACTATAATACTGTTTATGTCACTCCTAAAAAGGAATTAGTTAATAAGCTAACTAAAATAGAATAACATAGCTATAATAAAAACTCCGGCCTTAAGCTGGAGTTTTTATTTTGGCTATATGTAATTTATTAAAACTTGATTTACACCATCAGTTTCAAAAAAGTTTACACTTACAATTTCATCTCTAGAAGTAGGAACATTTTTACCAACAAAGTCGGCCCTTATTGGCAATTCTCTATGCCCTCTGTCAATTAATATAGCTAACTGAATTTTTCTAGGTCTCCCTTTGTCAATTAATGCATCAAGGGCTGCTCTTACAGTCCTTCCTGTAAACAAAACATCGTCAACTAATATTACAGTTTTATTAGTAATATCATAATTAAATTCTTCAGAGTTTAACACTGGTTTATCATTAATTTCAGTTAGATCATCTCTATACAAAGTTATATCTAAAATTTGTACTGGTACTTCTTTGTTCTCTATTTGTCTAATTTTCTCAGCAATTCTTTGTGCAAACGGTACACCTCTAGTCTTTATACCTACTAATACTAGATTTTCCGTTCCCTTATTTTTTTCTAATATTTCATGCGCTATTCTAGTAATAGCTCTGTTTAAAGTACTTTCGTCCATGATAATAGCTTTTGTTTCCATATTTAGTACCTCCTACGTTTCTTTTCAAAAGCAAAAAACTTCTTATTTTTGATAAGAAGTCTAAATAGTTCCTTATCAACCTCACAGAGTTAATTTAAAGGATTTATATTTATATTTTAAACTATTGCCCTTTTCTAAATTAGTTATTCTCTTAAAATATTTATAATCCTGTCAAAATGTTCAGGTAATGCAGAATCAAACTCTAAATATTCTTTAGTCCTTGGATGAATAAAACCAATAGTTTTAGCATGTAGAAGCTGCCCATTAGTTTTAAATCTCTGATTCTTTCCTCCATAGACTGGATCGCCAGTCACAGGGTGATTAATAAAAGACATATGTACTCTTATTTGATGTGTTCTGCCAGTTTCAAGCTTAGCTTCAATTAAAGTATATTGTCCGAATCTTTCCAATATCCTAAAGTGTGTTACAGCTTCTTTGCTATTTAAGTTTGTTACTGTCATCTTTTTTCTGTCTGCTGGATGTCTCCCTATTGGTGCATCTATGGTTCCTTTTTCTTCTTTAATATTGCCGTCTATAAGTGCATTATATACTCTGTTTATAGTATGAGCCTTTAGTTGTTTTGACAGTTCTTCGTGAGCTAGATTATTTTTTGCAATCATTAATAATCCCGAAGTATCTTTATCTATTCTATGCACAATGCCTGGTCTTATTATGCCATTTATACTTGATAGGCTATTTAAATGGTATAATAAAGCATTTACTAATGTGCCGCTATAATTCCCTGGAGCAGGATGCACTACCATGCCCTGAGGCTTATTTACAACAGCAACATCTTCATCTTCATAAACAATATCAATAGGAATGTTCTCTGCTTCTATTTCTAGTTTCTTAGGTTCTGGGAGATATACCTGTATATGGTCTCCCTCACAAACGGCATACTTTGCTTTTACTACTTTATTGTTAACTTTGACTAGTTCTTCTTTTATAAGCTTTTGAATATAAGACCTTGAAACATTATTTAATTCTTGTGATAAATACAAATCTAATCTTTCGTTATCTTCTTCATCTACAAATATCTCTAGTAACTCCATAACAACACTCTTCCTAAAGTTCATATTTATTGAAAATAACTAAATAGCATATTAAAAATGTAGCAATTACAATTGAGCTATCTGCTACATTAAACACTGGAAAATCGTAATATCCCCAAAAGTTCACATCAATAAAATCAACCACGTATCCTAGTCTAATTCTATCTATAAGGTTTCCAATAGCTCCTCCAATTATCATTGCAAGTGCTATCTTCATAGAAGTAGTCAAATATGTGTTTGTTTTTATGTAAATAATGATTCCAATTACTACAATAGTTGTCATGATTATAAAAAATATTTTTTTATTCTGTAATATTCCAAAAGCTGCTCCAAAATTCTCTACATAATTAAATTGTAGAAAATTTTGAATGATGATTATAGGAGCATTTCCTTTGAGCAATTTAACTACATAAAACTTAGTCATTTGATCTAATAATATTATTATAATACTTATTGCTGCATATAGCATTTCTGACCTCCTTAAAATAGTATATTACTATTTTAAAATATAAAACTTCTTTTTACAACATCAAGCTATAAAATAAGGCCAGATTTATATCTAGCCTACTAATCAGTGATACTTTTTCTTTTAGTGTCCTTAAATTGTTTTTTATAATAATCTTCAGATATACCTTCAACTTCTTCCACAATGCCATGCTCTACATCATCGAATACTCCTTGATTGTCACCTGTTGTAAATGAAGGATCTCCTGGAACATCGTTATACTTCAACACTGACTGCAAACTATCTTCGCCATCAAATTCTATTTTATCTTCTATTGAGATGTCAGTATTAGAACTGCCATAAGGAAACTGAATATTTTCCTCTTCCTGAGGACGATAGCTCATTTTTTTATCTATTGGTACTTCTTTATTAGAACATTCTATACAAACACTAGTGTACGGTACTATTTCTAACCTATCTTCATCTATGTCTTTTCCGCAAATTGTACATACTCCATATGTGCCATCATCTATTCTTTCTAGAGCAGCGTCAATTTCATCGACAGTATTAGCTTGACTGCTTTTAAGACTCATATTTTGTTCCATAATAAACATCTCAGTACCTAAATCAGCTGGATGATTATCATACATAGATAATTCATCAAAATATTCTTGCATTGAGTCATTAGGATTATTTGAATTCATAAGGTCTAAAGTGTTAAGCATATCTTTCTTTTCTTTTAATAGTATATCTCTAAAATGTTTCAGCTTTTGTTTATCCATTTCCTCCTCCTATAATCTTTTTTGTACGATTTTAACTATCTCAGCAATAAAATCACCGATTAAGGGAATATTCCACGAAATTATCTTTTGTAAAATATATATTGCTATGGCACCTAGTATAGTAAAACCTACAGCCATACCAAAACCCCTAGCTACACCTCCTAAAAAGTTTATGTATAGTAATCTTTTCTTATTATTTACAAAATCCACGTATTCATGTATTTTTGATTTTTCCAGATTATTTGCCAGTTCTTCTAATCTTCTCTCTATTTCATTATTATCATTCATTGCCAAATCCCCCTCATAAATAATCTTCCCAAAAGTTAAATTAATAATCAAGTCTATATAATTTATTAGCAGTATATATATTATATTACATTATATTACATTCAACAAAATTAAAAAAGGTCTTAACAAGATTAAATAACATTTTAATACTTGTTAAAACCTTTATTTTAAGGCTTCACAAACTTAAATTTTCATCATTAAGTAAAAAATGCTAACAATATATAGAAAAATAACAAATTGTTTTTTTTAAATTTTGCTCCCCATATCTGTAATAATAGTATGAAAAAAAATAGCAAATAGTCAGCGTATTCTACCTCTTTATTAAAATACAATTGTATCACCTCAATATTCCGATAATATTTATAATATCATCCTGTATTATTCCTACTATATTCTATGGAATATTAAAGCTCTATGTGCTAATTAACTATCAAATTTGCTGATACAGCTTCTGATTGCTTCAATATCTATTAAAACATTTTTTATCTCTTCAAAGTTTAAAGACTGTTCACCATCCGACAGAGCCTCACATGGGTTAGGATGCACCTCAATCAAAACACCATCTGCCCCTATAGCCACAGCTGCCCTTGTTACAGGTCTAATAAGTTCTTTCCTACCAGTACCATGACTCGGATCCACAATAACAGGAAGATTAGTTAACTCTTTAATTATTGGAACTGCAGTTAAGTCAAGGGTATTTCTTGTATACCTTTCAAAAGTTCTAATACCTCTTTCACAGAGAATAATATTGTCATTGCCTTCTGTTGCAATGTATTCTGCAGCCATTAACCACTCTTCAATAGTTGCAGCCATTCCCCTTTTTAAAAGTACGGGCTTGTCAAATTTGCCTACTTCCTTTAACAAGGTATAGTTTTGCATATTTCTTGATCCAATCTGAAATATGTCAACATATTCGTATGCCGCATCTATGTCTCTAGGATCCATAATTTCTGACACAACTTTCATATTGTTCCTTTGACCTGCGCTTTTTAACAGTTTTAAACCTTCAAGTCCCAATCCTTGAAAAGTATATGGAGAAGTTCTTGGCTTAAAAGCACCGCCTCTAAGTAACTTAACTCCCATACCACTTAATACTTCTGCAACTAACTCAATTTGTTCTTCACTTTCAACTGCACAAGGACCAGATACGATAGCAAATTCCTTTCCGCCTATCCTTACACCGTCTCCTAAATCTATTATTTTTTTATTGTTCCCTCTATTTCTTATAACAACTATATCCATTTGTAGTCCTCCAAAAAAGCATAAGTCTATAAAACAGTTCATTTAATAGTTTAAACATATAGTTTAAAGATTATGAATAATTAATTGCTCTTTGTTTTCTATTCTATTATATAGTCACAGTTTAACATGTCAAGTTGAAAAAACAAAAGGATACGTAATATAAACACATATCCTTTACTCTTTATCGTTATCTATTCCTAAATCCTTGTAATAGTCATTTACTGACTCTAATTGTGATTGAAGTAATGTTTTAAATCTGGTTTTAAAAACTAGCATATCCTTTTTAAGTGTTTCCAACTCTTCACGTACTTTTAATGCTTCATTCCTAGCTTCTTCAACTATTCGTCTAGAATCATCTTCTGCTTCTTTAATTATCAAATCTGCATTCTTCTTTGCATTAATCTTGACCTCTTCGGCTGTACTTTGAGCTACTACTAATGTGTTTTGTAGAGTCTCCTCTATTTTATTATAGTGCTTTAATTGATCATTCAACATTGATATTTTATCTTTTAATTCAATATTTTCTTTATAAACTTTTTCATAATCCATCATAATTTCATCGAGAAAAGCATCTACCTCGACTTCTTTATAACCTCTTACTCCCCTCTTAAATTCCTTATTCTGAATGTCTAGTGGTGTAAGCATAATATTCTGCCCTCCCCTTTACTTAATTATTTTTACAATAACCTTGTTTCTATCTTTTTTTGTTTTTCCCATGTTTTTAGCTACTTTTATTCTACCAAATCCTCGTATTGATATCATGTCACCTTCATAAACTTCCTTAGAAGATATGTCTATAGTTTTCCAGTTCACCTTAACATATCCATTTTTTATAAGAGATGAGCTTTTTTCCCTTGGAAGATTGCAAATAGCACTTACAAGCGCATCTAATCTAAAAGAGGATATAGTGATATTCTTTTCTATATATTCTTCTTCTACTTCTACTAGTTTCAATATATCTGCTTCAGTAACTGTTACTGGTTCTTTATTAATCATTTTCAAATTGTATTTTATATAGTCCGTAAGCTCCTTTAAAATAATTATGTTTCCATAATTTTTATGTATTAAAATATCACCTATTTTTTCTCTTTTTATGCCAAGATTCATTAGGGCTCCTAAATAATCCCTATGACTCAACTCTTTAAATTTGAAGCTCCCATCAATTCTCAATGCTTTTACTGGCACTTCAATATCACTTTTAGCCATATAAGCAGGATACATTACAATACACTTTCTTTCAGAACTTTCTAATCCACCTTCTTCAAAAAAAGAAACTTCTCTAAATCTATTTATAAATGAATAACATAGTTTCCTCTGATAAGGATCTAAAAAATCCGTATATTCA
>CAZUFW010000021.1:0-38567 GCA_964619895.1 uncultured Clostridia bacterium
CTCGTCTTCCGCTCCACTATTAAACAACTGATTTATTATGAATCAGTTGTTTGTTTTTTTATCAGGACAATAAAATGATCATAATATGATAAAAAATTTACATAAACTTAGGAGTGATAAATATGAAAAAATTAATAAGTAAGTTAAAAGGAGTTGAAGGTGGTAGGGTATTAGATGTAGCCACTAGAGATGGCGCTTTTATATTGAAACTTAAAGAAGGCCTTAAGAACTATACAGAAATAATAGGAATAGATAATGATGAAGAAATAATTATTAAGGACAATGAAAAAAATACTGATCCAAAAATAAAATACTTGTTTATGGATGCAGGAAATATGGATTTTGAAGATAATTCTTTCGATATAGTTTGTATATCAAATACCCTTCATCATTTACCAGACAAAAACAAAGTACTTAATGAAATGAAAAGAGTTTTAAAACCAGGAGGAAGATTTATAATAAGTGAGTTGTTTAGTGAGGAGCAGTCTCCTGCACAAATGACACATGTAAAGATGCATGAACTAGGAGGATTAATAGATTCTTTATTAGGGGATCATCACAGTAAAACTCTTAAAAGACAAGAAACAATAGACCTAATTAAGAATATAGGAATAGAGATAGATGAAGTTTTTGAAGATTATGAAACGGATAGGGAGATACAAAAGAAACTAGTTGAAAGAATTCACAAACTACCACAAAAAGTAGCTAAGGTAAAGGATTATCCAGAGTATGAAGAATTTTTAAAACTAGCTGAAGATATAAAGAAGAACTTTGATAGTTTCGGTATAGAAAGAAGTACACAGTTAGTTATCATGGGCAGAATATAGAAATAAAAAAAGTCTATTTTAGTCATCATAAGCGTAGTGAAGGATCTTATAAATCTAGGATTTTTCACTACGTTTTTATTATTAGAGAATTAGCCTTTGTAATATCATGCGAATGATTGCGAGGAAAATTGACAAGATATTACATATATTATAACATATAATAGAGCACATATTGAGAAATTGCTTCGGAAGGTGGAAAAGACATGTCTGATTCATCAATCACAAAACAAGCATTGGCGAACTCCATGAAGGAATTGATGAAAGAGCATCCCTTGTCAAAAATCAATATAGGAGATATCGTAGAACGTTGTAACCTAAGCCGAAAAAGCTTTTATTATCACTTTAAGGATAAAAACGACCTAGTAAACTGGATTTATTATACTGAATTTGTATCTAATTTTCAAGAAGACTCTGATATCTTTGGTTGGGATTTACTTGAAAACATATGTGAGTTTTTCTATCAAAATAAAACTTTTTACCGTAACGCTTTACATATGAGGGGACAAAACTCATTTTATGACTATTTTGGAGAGATTTTATCGCCAATTATTGAAATACATTTTAAGAGCATTTTTGAAGATTCTGATCAAAGAGGATTCTATGTCACATTTTATACTGATGCTATAAGAACATCAATTACTCGTTGGCTGTTAGAAGGTACTAAGATACCTCCAAAAGAATATGTAGAGCTAATAAAATCTGCTGTTACAGGAGTAGCGGTTCAAATTGTGAAAGATATGGAGTAATAATAAATGTTATTTTTTGCTACAAATACCCTACCTTTGGCATCACTCGAGATAATATTTCTGCAAGCTGTGTATTACGAATTTTATAACTAGTATCTAAATTATCTTTTGACGAAATCACTGTCCCATCTTGTAGTATTCTGAAAAAGCATGGCTCTGTAGAAATAACACGATCAACATGCTCAATGTCTTTATAAAAATCTATTAGAAAAACAGGATATTTTTGATTTGTTTTTGCATTCTTTATATAGGATGTAATTTCCCTTTCTTTTTCTTGACTACACTCTTCTGCTTTTATCAGAAATGCAAATGTACAATGCAATTTTTTTATTTGCTCTATCCAGTTATCACTCAGAATAACATCTGCATTATGATTATCATAGTTAATATGAACACCAAATAAGCATTTGTTTTCTAGTAAAATCTCCATTGCTTGTATAAATCTTGGACATGGATTAAAGTCATCCATATATATAGAAACGATAGCATTGCCATATTTCCTTAGCCTATGAACATGTTTTTCAGTCAAATAGTTATAATGAGTATAAATTATAAAAGCACATTCGGGGTTTTGAACAATAACTTCAAGTAAATCATCTATATAAGCGGTTTTGCAGCCAGCGAAAAATAAATAGCTATATATACCGATTTCCTTTCCTTGCTTGATAATATCAATTATTTCTGGTACTTCTAATGGGTTTTCAGCTTGATTTTGAAAATCAAATACAATTGTCCATGGCACGTTATACCCATTCTCTTTTTCATATTTCCTAATTTTTTTTGCTCCATCTGTCCAGCTATTTAGTCCAATATTAATTCCAAAATTTTTTATTATGTGGTGATCTACATTATTGACAATATCAGAAATAAGTTCATAATAAGGACTATTTTCGTTAGAAAGCATTTTTTGAGCAATTCTAAAAAAGTCTTTTTGAAAACGTCCTTTTGCAAAATAATCTCCTAAATCTGTAAGATTTCGAACTGTACGTTTTAAATCTGTTTTAAGTCCATATAATCCTTGGTCAATTGCAGATTCTATCATGACTCGCAATACTTCCTGACGCATTTAGTAGTCCCTCCAATCATATTATATATTGTAACTATATTCTTTTATCATTTTAGTGTAAAGGAACAAAACATAGATATGTGCGAAAATGTAACAATATTTTAAATTGGGTAAAATTGAAACAATTTTGATTTTTGACCAATGAAATTTAATAAGAGCAACTTTATAATAATATTTAATAGTATAGTGAAATATTTGAAAGGGGGAGAATACTATTATGAGTGAAAAAACAATAGTAGAAAACCTACAAACATTTGGTTTAAAGAAAGTATTGAATTATTTAGACAGTGACCCAGATTCAAATATTCCAAAAATATTGGACTGGGTAGAAAAGTTCGACAAAGAAGGTACCGTAAAAGGACAGCTTAATGCCTTCCGAAATGTAGTAGAGAATCCAGATGGAAACTGGTATAAGCTTATTAAAAGTCTATGGACAGATGTAGATGATGGTGTAAGAAAAACTTTGTTTGAAAACTTTATCATAAATGCTACCATTGTTGGTGGGCATAGACAGGAAAAGACAAGAAAAGAAAATAATTGTAATGTTCCTTGGGCTATTCTTATGGATCCTACTTCTGCTTGCAATCTTCACTGCACTGGATGTTGGGCTGCTGAATATGGGAACCGCATGAATATGGATATAGATACTCTAGATAAAATAATTAAACAAGGTAAAGAAATGGGTGTCTATATGTATATTTATTCTGGTGGCGAGCCGCTGGTACGAAAAAAGGACATTATCACTTTGTGTGAAAAACATAATGATTGCGCTTTTCTTTCTTTTACTAATGGAACTCTAATTGATGAGGCATTTGCTGATGAAATGCTTCGTGTTAGAAACTTTGTACCAGCCATCAGTGTTGAGGGATTTGAAGAAGAGACAGATTTTCGTCGTGGAAAAGGTACATACAAAGCAGTAATTAAAGCAATGGAAATTCTTAAAGATAAAAAATTACCTTTTGGTATATCTTGTTGTTATACTAGCAAAAATACTGATATTATAGGTAGTGAAGAATATTTTGACGATATGATAGCAAAGGGAGCAAAGTTTGCATGGTTCTTCACTTATATGCCTGTTGGCAAAGATGCTGTACCGGAGCTAATGGCAACTCCAGAGCAGCGAGAGTTTATGTATCATCAAATCAGAGAGTTTCGTAATACTAAATCTTTATTTACTATGGATTTTTGGAACGATGGCGAATATGTAAATGGCTGTATTGCTGGTGGGCGTAATTATCTTCATATTAATGCTAATGGAGATATTGAACCTTGTGCCTTTATTCATTACTCAGATTCAAATATTCGAGAAAAAACCTTGCTAGAGGCATTTAAATCACCTCTATTTATGCAGTATCATGATAATCAGCCATTTAACAACAATCACTTGCGTCCTTGCCCATTGCTAGATAACCCTGAAAGGTTAACTGATATGGTAGAAAAATCAGGAGCCAAATCTACAGATATGCAAAACCCAGAGGATGTACATGAACTAAGCTGTAAATGTAAAAATGCAGCTAAAAATTGGGCTCCTGTTGCAGATAAACTATGGCAAAGATAATATTTTGAGTCACCTTATTGATTGTTTACCAATAGGGTGGCTTTTTTACTAAACTAAATATGTGCTATTACAGCGATTTCTATTCTGTTATATAGAAAAACAGTAAAAAAGATAATATCTAGAATGAATTACTAATAACATAACAACATTTGATAATATTCTCAATTTGACGGCACTATGTTTTTTTGCTATAATCATTTTGTTTGATAATTGATTAATAATATGCGCTCTTAGCTCAGCTGGATAGAGTAGCTGACTTCGAATCAGTTGGTCGGGGGTTCGAATCCCTCAGGGCGCGCCAAGTTATAAGCTACATTTTTGTTGGTAACAAACCAATGAAGATGTGGCTTTTTTCATAGTAACTCAAGTTTGCAGTACCTAAATAGGTGCTGCATTTTTATGTTAAGGAGGCTTTGAAATGAGTAAACAAATTACTACTATTCCTGCAAGACAAAATCAATCTGATAAAAGATTAAAGGTTGCTGTCTATTGCCGTGTCAGTACAGAGCATGAGGCGCAAAGACAGAGTTTAAAATCACAAGTAGCTTACTATACGAAAAAAACCTGCGATAACCCGGATTGGGATTTTGCCGGTATTTACGCTGAACAGGAATCTGGCACAAGAGTAGATAACAGAGATGAAGTTCAGCGTTTAATGAAAGACTGCAGAAATGGAAAGGTAGATTTGATTTTGATGAAATCCCTTAGCCGTTTTGGACGAAATACATTGGATGTGCTGCTTATGCTTGATGAATTATCAAAATTAAATGTAGTTGTCTACTTTGAAACGGAGGACATTTACTCTAATGATCCCCGGACAAAAAAGTATATTACTATGGCTGCAGCAGCTTACTAGGAAGAAAGCAGACAGAAAAGTGAAGCTATCAAATGGGGTATCCACCAGAGCAGTTGCCATGGGCATATCAAGTTAAACCACTCACAGTTTCTTGGCTACGGCAGAGATGATAATAGAAACCTTGTAATTATTGAAGAAGAAGCTAAAATTGTACGGCTTATTTATGATTTGTTCCTGCAAGGCTATGGTTGCCGCAAGATCAAGAAATACCTTGAAGCGAACGGTATCAAAACTGTCACTGTAAAGAGCAATGGAGCACATCAACCATTGACCGAATTCTATCCAATGAAAAATATATTGGTCGTAATATTACCCCGAAAACTCATACCCCTAATTTTCTCACAGGTAAACAAGAAGAAAACCAAGTACAGATTGATAAGATTATCATTGAGAATTCTCACCAAGCGATTATTAGTCAAGAGATGTTTGAGGCTGTACAGAATTTAAAAGGAAATATTATGAACAAAGAGATAAATATAAATGGAATCTGTTTCTGAAGTAGAAATTCTGCTACTTTTCAATGGATTTCAGCATAATACTGTGGATATTTCCATAATTTACACAAATTTAATTGCTTTATCTGCCACTGCGATATATAATATATACAATATTTATTTGGAAAAGGATATTTTTAATGGACTATATGACAGCGAAAGAAGCAGCGGAAAAATGGGCAATCACTCCACGCCGAGTGCAGGTGCTTTGCGCACAGGGCAAAATACCGGGCGCTGTCCGGTTTTGGGTTACTTGGGCAATACCTAAGGATGCGGTGAAGTCTAAGGATGGTCGGAGCAAAAATGTTGACAATCATTGAATGATTGTCGAGCGCTTTTTATTCATAGGTGAGGCTACTTTAGTAATTTAATACCGGTTTGTATAATGCTTATTATAGCAACAATTATAAGTTGGAACTCTGGTCACTCCAACTTATATAGAGAAAAAAACTAAATAGGCAAAGCAAAAAATCCTGATTGCGGTAAGTTATAAGTGCATTTTGAATGAGGTGATAACTTATGTCTAAGCCTAAACGTGGCAATGATGCTATTCCAACTTGGAGTGGCTTTAATTATCAAGGTAAAATTACATTACTATGTTCTTTAATTGAAATTAACAAATTAATTGCTAAAGGTTATAGGCAAGAATTGTTGGATGATTGCTATGTAGAAATAGAAAAAACAGAGGATTTTGTTTTATTTCTACAAGGAAATGTTAAATCATTATATCAAGTAAAAGCTTATCTCTCGAAAGATAAGACATCTTCTTTTACTGAAGCAATGAAGAAATTAATTGAGCACCGTAGCAACTTAAATTCTCTTACTGCGGATTGTTACATATGTGCACCAAGACCTATTTCTGACTGGAATAATCCAAGTAACACATACAAAAATCAAATTAAACTATTCTCTTATGACACTAAGCCAATTCATGTTACAGAAGTAGCAGAAAAAATAAAAATTGAACTAGAAAAAACTTTAAAATATATGGGATTAGCAAGTCAAAAAGTCAATGATATTTATCTTGGATTATGCAATTTTCTTGACAGTAAGGTAGCCGAAATGCACAATCAAGAAGCGAATAAAAGAAATTATAATTTGCTATTTAAAGAAATGACAAATTTTATATTCTCCGCACATACACATTATGTAGTTGAGCAAGAAACCATTCAAAAAGAAAATATATACAATCATATTGTGGAAAATTTTAAAAATGTTATTAATGACTTTTGCAATAATGAATGTGAAAACAAACAGATGGGTACATGTAAAAAGGATATTTACGGTTCTTGTGCATTAACCACTAGCTATGATTATTTGTTAGAGATAAATATATGGGAATATTGTAAATATCTTAATCCACATATTATTACAGGTTGGGACAGGCAACTCAGCTATGTTGAAAGATTAAGGGAGGAAGATTTCAAGAAACTACTAGTTCCTATTTTTTATAAAGTCCGCGAAAGTACACTGCAGACTGATGCTGAAACTATTTACTGTGAAACCGATATGTTTGATACTGTAAAAAACAAAGTCATTCCAACTCTGCTTAATTTCGATTTTGGGCTTAATGATATATCAAAATCTATTAGTGATACACTAAATAGAATTAAGAAGAATAGTTTTTTATGGTCTTCTTCTATTACTGGCTGTGCAATTACTGCGGATACTAAAGGTGAAAAATACAATACAGAAGAAGATTCTATACTTTATTTTGACAAAGACAAAGAAGAAGATTATATTACGGATAACGATAATTATATTAAAATAGTTGATAGTCGAGATTTTATCCGTCAAATTGGAGGAGTAAAATGATATTAGATCAATTCGTCTCTATCATTTCCAGTCTAAATAATGGTACTGTCATCAGTTATATGAATGACAATGATACCGAAATTTTATTAGGTGAACCGAAACTAAAACTGTATTGTACAAACCATAAGCATTATTTTCTATCAGAATATCAGGACGATTACGATATAATAGAAAAGAATATAAAGAACAATCAGATTGTAAAAAAAATTAAAGATATACGTCCAAACAATTCTTATTTAATCTTGTTCTATAAAATAAACTCCTTTGATGAAGAAGTCTCCAAGAAAATAATAAGGTTGGAAGAAAATGAGTTTTTCTATAAAAAATATATATTTTATTATACTGAGGAAGAATATGCAAGTTTTATAGAATGGTTTAATAAAAGACCAGAAAAAAGCCTATCGAATATTTTAAAAACTGAAGAATGTTCGCCAGAATCAACAGATTTATATATACAATTTTTACTCAGATTAATTATAAAAATTCCATTTTTAAATCTAGAATTTAAAAAAATGGAATTAGAAAATTTTGATGATTTACTAAATGCTCAATTAGACGGGATAAGGAAAAATAAAGAGGAAGTTTACAAAATCTTTAACAGGCTTACAAGTGAACTTGAAAAGTGTTCCGCAGATGAAATTGCAGAAACTCTATTTTCTGAAATCATAGGAGGTATTGACGATGAAAATCAAATCAGTTAGTTTCAGCAATTTTAAATATGTGGCTAAAGATAGAGAGATAAAGTTGGATTTACCTAATGCCGAATCATTAATCATGGGCGGCCCCAATGGTTATGGTAAGACAACCGTTTTTGATGCATTGGAACTATTAATATCTGGGAAGATTCGTCACTTCAATTCTGATTTGTTAAATAGAGGCAAAGAAAGCATTTCTGTTTTAGCCAATGACAGCAATAGTGACATTTACGTTGCCGCAGAATTCATATCGAATAATGAAATCATTTTAATTGAACGAAGATTTGTTAGTAGTAACGACTTTGCTTCTACAATAATGATGAATAGTGAACCTATTAACGATAAAAAATTATTTTCAGTATTAGGCATTAGTAAAAACCTATTTGAATTAGGGATATACATTTCACAAATTGATTCTCTTAATTTTTTGCAACAAAAATATAAGACGCGAAAAGAATCAATTACAGGGATACTTGATAGTTCATATATTGAAAGTAGATTCAATGAATTTAAAACAATACAAGAATCGCTTAAAAACAAATTTGAGCAAGAAGAAAAAGAAGACAAGTCTAAGTTGTCAGAGCTTGATAGTGAACGAGTCAAAATTGGAGATGCACTTAAAGCCCTTAAACTTTCGCAGGAAGATATCCCTTATGTAAGACTTTTTGAGAACAAAAAATATAGTTTTGACAAAGAATTCTTTGAACAAGAAGAAATTTATGATGTAGTGATTTCTCCAGTTAATGACTTAATAGAGTTTTATAAGTATAGACAAGCATTTTTAATTAAAAAACGTAACATCGAAATCAATGAATTAATTGCATTTGATAAGAAAATCTATACTGCATTATTTTTCAAGGAAGAAATTAATGAGTGTATAAGCCATAAACAAATAATTGATACATCAAATGAATTTCTTAAATTGAAAGATTCGTGCCAGAAAAAAGATTTTTATCTTAGTGATAATATCATTAATACACTTGAATTGGCAGAGGAAAGTGTTAGCAAAATTAATGAATTGTTATTACACAAGCGCTCAATAGAAAAGGGTATGACGGATACTCAGGCATCATTAACTAAAATTTTAAAACAAAGAACTGATTTTTTGATTGCTTATAATAACTCAGCAGCAGAAGGTGTTTTGCCGGATAAGGTGTGCCCTTTATGTGGACGAGAATCTGAAAAGCTAACAGAATTATTCTCCGATACAGAATCAGTATTAAAATCAAATTTAGGATTGATTGCTACGCAATTAACTGATGTGCTAAATAAGCTGACTAATCTTTTTGAAACGCTTATTATTCAAAAAGTAAACATATTTTTGACCTTGCATCAAGCAGTTATAGAAAAGAGTAATTTATTGTCTACATTTTTACAGATATCTACAACTGAACTAAGTGAAAAATTTAAAAAAAAAAATATTATTTTTTCAAACACGGCTGACTGTATAGATTTTAAAATTTTTGAAGAAAAGTATGTAGAGATTATAAATAAATTATCTTCAAACATATGGGAAGAAACTGAAGTAATTACAGAGGAATTGTATGCAAAGTTATTAAGAATTTCAACTGAATATTATTCAGATATTGAACCATATGATGAACAAGTTTTAATGAAAAAGAAATTCTATATTTCAGCCTTGTTCTCCAATTCACTTAATATAAAATTAAAAATAGCAGAGAACAATTATACTATATTAGATACAAAAATTAAAAATAAAAAATCTCGATATGATAGTGTTTTTGAAAATATTTCTATGATAGTGAAAAAATATGATTTAGCAAAAAAACAATATCAATCAAGCATTGCTAAAAATATTGCAGTACCAATGTTTGTTTTTAGTGGTAAAATAATTCAAAACTATCCACTTGGCTTAGGTATTCTTATTCAAGTAGAGAATAATGCTATAGTTTTTAAAACAGGAAATATAAAGTCTGATATATTTAACAATTTGAGTACTGGTCAACTCAATGGTGTGGTAATATCTTTGCTATTGTCAATAAAAGAGATTTTTACAACGGGCAATTCATTAAATACATTGCTAATTGATGATCCATTGCAAACAATAGACGAGATAAGCGCTATTTCGTTAATTGATTTACTCTCGGAACATTTTGCTGATACACAGATATTTTTATCAACTCACGAAGATGATAAACAATTCTTAATAAAGAAAAAGTACGAACAGAATGGTAATAAATGTAAGACTATTAATATGCAAGAAGAATATCTAAGTCAATGAGTTGTAAATAACATCACAACACATTGATAGGATTGCATATTTATGGCGGATTTTAACTTTATTTACTCTAAAGAGCTTGCATCTATTTTGTACTAATGACACAGAAAAATAGACACTTACAGAAAAAACAACTGTGAGTGTTTTTCTTTTACTCACAGTCTGTTTTTTGGTTTAAAAAGGAGCATATTTTGACATGATTTTTTCTGCAGTTCTAAGCCCATCTACCGCTGAAGACATTATACCACCTGCATAACCTGCTCCTTCTCCCATAGGGTATAAACCATATATATTTGATAAATAGTTTTCATCTCTATTGATTCTAATTGGAGAAGAACTCCTTGTCTCTACACCTGTCATTATACCATCTGGCATTGCAAATCCTTTGACTACTGTATCAAAGTAAAGAAGTGCTTCTTTAATAGTTTCAACTACATAGTCTGGCAAACAATTTTTAAGTTCTGTAAAAGTTATATTTGGCTTATAAGTAGGTCTAACATTTCCTAGCTGTGTACTTTTTTTATCAGAGAGAAAATCTCCTATAAGTTGAACAGGAGCATTATA
Organism: uncultured Clostridia bacterium; assembly: GCA_964619895.1. Taxonomy (GTDB): domain Bacteria; phylum Bacillota; class Clostridia; order Tissierellales; family Proteiniboraceae; genus Proteiniborus. The sequence goes on from CAZUFW010000021.1 coordinate 10,861, forward strand.
ATTTTTACCAGCTATTTCATAAGCAAGCCTTTCCCATTTTCGCTGAAATTCTACTCCAGCTAGGGGATGTGAACTACCAAAATCAGAAGGATTAACTTCTACTAGCAAAGCTGAGTTTGCATTTTCTCCATTTCTACTGTGTTCACTCATACCGTTTACAACAACTCTTTCTTTTTCTGATGCTGCAGCTATTACATAACCACCTGGGCACATACAAAACGTGTAGGCTGATCTTCCCTTGTTAGAATGATAAACCAACTTATAATCAGCTGCTCCTAAGCTAGGATGTCCAGCGAAATCACCGTATTGAGCTTTATCTATGAACTTTTGAGGATGTTCTATCCTTACTCCTATGGAAAAGGGTTTTTGACTTATCATTACCCCTCTTTGATGTAAAACTCCAAAAGTATCCCTGGCACTATGACCTATTCCAAGCAATACAGCTTGGCAATCTAGTGTTTCAGAATTATTTATGATTACACCATGAATTTTATTATCATTAATAATAAAATCTGTTACTTTAGAGTTAAATCTTACTTCGCCGCCATTTTGGATTATTTCTTCTCGAATCTTTTTAATTACTGATTTAAGTAAATCAGTACCTATATGAGGCTTATTCGAGTATAATATTTCTTCAGGGGCACCAGCTTTAATAAATTCTTCTAGTATTGTTCTACATCTTTTATCATTTATAAGGGTGGTTAATTTACCATCTGAAAAGGCACCTGCTCCACCTTCACCAAACTGTACATTGCTTTCAGTGTCAAGTACACCATTTTTCCAGAAGTTATTTACCTTAGCAGTTCTCGTGTTAACATCTTCTCCTCTTTCAAGGATGATAGGTTTATAACCCATCTTTGATAAGAATAATCCAGCAATAAGACCTGTAGGGCCCATTCCTATAATAACAGGGCGTTGAGACATTTTTTCAGTACCTAGGGGTACACCTACATAGGACATGTCTGGAGTTTCTGTTACTCCTTTTTTGCTATATTTTTTTAATATCTTTAGCTCGTTATTTATTTGGACATCAACGGTATAGATAAAATAAATCACATCTTTTTTTCTTGCATCAATAGATTTCTTAAAAATTTTATAATCTAAAAGATCTCTTTCTGTGATATTTAGCTTTGAAATTATTTCTTTCCTCAATGTTTCTTTTTCTTCTCTATTAGTTTTAGCCTTATTTATATTAATTTTTATATTTGTAAGCCTAAGCATGCATTCTCCTCCTGTTTAAGATTAAATAGCAGCATTTAATCCTGCAATAAATCCTGATGACCAAGCCCATTGAAGGTTAAATCCACCGCATTGTCCATCTATATCTATTATTTCACCTGCAAAGTATAATCCTTTTACTATTTTTGATTCCATGGTGTTTTCATTAATCTCATTTGTATTTACGCCACCTGCAGTAACTTGTGCACTAGGCCAGCTTTTAGTTCCTTTTATTTTAAATCTCCAATCTAAGAGTATGTTGCAGATTTTTTCAAATTCTTTTTTAGAAAGATTCCCAACAGGGCATTTTAAGTCATGGATTCCTGACTCTTTTAGTAAAACGGGGATAAGTCTTTTGTTTACTAGACCAACCATGTTGAATTCTACTGTTTTCTTTGGACCATTTGCAAAACGTGATGCAAGAAGGTTTTTTAAATCTTCTTTAAGCATTGTATCTATGATAGTTATTTTTAATATAGGCTCTTTATTATCACGTATAAGTTCTCCAGCTTTCCTGCTGATTTGTAAAATAGGAGGGCCTGATACACCATAATTGCCAAAGAGAATATCTCCCCTATCTTTTGCCAATGATTTATCCTTATACAAGACCTCAGCAGTTCCTACAAACTTAACTCCTTCTATCTGTTTAAAAAAAGACCCCTCAAGCATTAATTGAACAAGACCAGGGAATATATCTATTATAGTGTGTCCCAATTTTTCAGCTAGTTCAAATCCATTTCCATCTGAACCAGTAGAAGGCATAGCTTTACCACCGGCAGCTATAATTACTTTGTCTCCTTGAAATGTATTACCATCTTCTAATGTAATATTAAATTTACCCTTATTTTTTTTAATGTTTTTAACATAGGCATTGCAAATAACATCAACACCTATTTCATTTAGTTCATATAAAAATACATCTAAAAAACTTGAAGCCTGATCAGACATAGGAAATGCTTTACCAAATTCCTCAATTTTATGGGCTATTCCAAGTTTATTAAAAAAGCTAATGGTTTCATTTACATTAAAATTAGATAGTGCACTATATGCAAATTTAGGATTATTTCCATTATAATATGTTATGTCTGTATTAATATTAGTAAAATTACATCTTCCATTTCCAGTTGCCAATATCTTTTTCCCAATCCGAGGATTTCTCTCTAGTATTGTTACTTTAGCTCCCTGTTTTCTTGCGGAAATAGCTGCCAATATACCAGAAGCGCCGCCTCCCACAACAATTACGTGATTTTTTGCACTAGTCATATTCATTTACCTCATTTTATATAATTTTTTTGCTTTTTTAGACTAAATTCTATACTCTTTAATAAACAAATGGATTATTTGTCATTGATTTTATAGATTGTCGTAATATATTAATTTTAAATACTTATAATTAATTTTATCAGAGTTTTATATAAAGAGTTATTATATTTTGCCAATAGTAATCATTTCTTATTATACATTGTATTTATTTATGTATGAAAACTAGAAAAGACTATATTGTAGCTAATTATATATTATAAGATAATAAATACTTATAGTCGATTGTTTATATTATGATTTTACTAATGAGTGTCTTTCACCTAATAGCGACGATGGAGAATTAAGGGCTAGAATGGAAAGATACTTAGAGGAAGCGATAATAACAGTTTTTATATCTGATGACCCAATAAAAGATGTATTTTAGGTATTACAAGATCATGTAGCAGGCAAGACATAAATATATGGAGTGTACTCCAGAAATCTAAAAATATCTCCAAAATATTTTTTAAAAGTGATATCATCATTTTATTTTTCTTTTCCTGTGAAGAAACTTTTCAACATATTTAGCATAGTAAATAGTATACACATATATCTGTAAGGTTCTTAGATTGTTAACTAATAAAGGTAATCTGTTTTAGAAGATAAAAAAAGATTATAGGGGTGGGGTAGAGATGTATAATGGATTTATCTCAATGGAAACACTAGGAACTTTTGCTGGGATTGTAGCTGCCGTAAGTATAATAGTCCAATTCACAAAATCAATAGTTAAAAACAAATTTGGTGACGCCTATGTTAGATTATATACTTTCATAGTAGCATTGATTTTAACTTTCATATTTGCAAGAGCAGGACAGGGTATTCAAGGAATAGTTCTAACAGTTATAAATGCAATAATAGTAAGTATGACTTCAATAGGAAGCTATGAAGTCATATCAGATCCAAAAGCAACAAAGAAGAAAATTTAAGCTGGTACATTTTTTCTAGTAGTTAAGTAGTTGAACTTAAACTTTTAACGACGCATTATTGAATAAAAAACACCTTACTAAAAAATTATTTAATAAGGTGTTTTCAAGTTTTAATCCTTCATTTTATTCTCAAATTCTCTTAATTACAGACACAGTATAATTAATATCATCCTTAGATATATATTTGTGAGTAACAAATCTAATTCTGCTGCTATTTATATCTGATACCAATATACCTTCTTCTTTTAATTTACTGACAAGACTATAGCTGTTATATTCAGAAGTAGTTATATCCATCATTAATATATTTGACTGTACTGTATTTAAATCAACATTGATACCTTCAATATCTTTAAGTCCTTCTGCTAGGAGTTTTGCATTTTCATGATCTTCTGAAAGCCTTTCAATCATACTTGTCAATGCTACAACACCTGCTGCTGCTAAAATGCCAGCTTGCCTCATGCCGCCGCCAAGTAATTTTCTGTATCTTCTAGCTTTATTAATAAATTCTTTGCTCCCTGCAAGAATTGACCCTACTGGAGCGCATAACCCTTTGGACAAACAGAACATTATACTATCGCAATATTGTGTTAATTCTTTTACATCACAGCCTAATGCAGTACTTGCATTAAATATTCTTGCTCCGTCCAAATGCACTGGTAGATTATATTTTTTAGCTAAATCGTAAATTTCTTTCATAGATTCTGGAGGCACAACGATACCTCCTGCCATATTATGAGTGTTTTCCAAGCATATAAGCCCAGTTTGAGGATGATGAATATCTCCATCAGCAATAATAACTTTTTCTACATCACTCGCATTCATTATTCCATTATTACCTTTTACAATGCGAGCTTGTACACCAGATAAGAAAGCAATTCCTCCAACTTCATAGTTATAAATATGAGACCTTTCTTCTAGAATTACCTCGTTACCTCTTTGAGTATGACATAGCACTGACAATTGGTTGCCCATAGTTCCACTTGGTACGAATAAGGCAGCTTCTTTACCTACCAAATTAGCTGCTAATTCCTCAAGTATGTTTATTGTTGGGTCTTCTCCGTATACGTCATCACCTACTTCAGCATTATACATTGCCGTTCTCATTTCTTCTGTAGGCCTAGTTACAGTATCACTTCTAAAATCTACAATTCTCATAAAATCATCTCCTAGTTAGGTTCTTAAAACATTATATCTTATTTAAATTAAGCAGTAAAGATACTTACTGTGCCCAATCTTAGTTACTAATTTGTTGCTTTTTTAGCTTCATCACAACTTTAGACACAATAATTATAGATTTTAAGCATAGTCAAATGACAATTATTTGTATTGTTTTTATACAAAAGGATAATGTATAATGTTATCTAGTATTCATATTGCTTAAATAGAAGGCTTGGTGAAAAGGACATGGAAAAGTTAGAAAATAGGGATATAGGAAATCAAATTTTTAAGCTGGCCATACCAGCTATAATGGAGATGACATTGCACACCCTTGTATGGACAGCCGATATGGCTATGGTGGGTAGATTGAATCCTGCTTCAATATCTGCCGTTAACTTAGGTGCGCAGATAATGTTTACCATAAGTAATATTTTTGGAGCTCTTGGGATAGGTGCTACAGCCATGGTATCTAGGCAAATAGGAGCTCAAAACAAAGATGAGGCTGAAAATATTGCAGCACAATCAATTGGAATAGGCTTTATTATCAGCTTTCTTATTGGAATTATTGGTATATCATCTGCAAATAAAATATTCGGATTAATAGTAAATGACCCTCAAGTCATAGGTTTAGGTAGCAATTACTTAAGAATAGTCTTTATTGGTGCATTTTTCTTAATACCTCAATTTGTTGCAAATTCTATTTTGAGAGGAGCAGGGAATACAGTTGTTCCACTAATATCTGCGGCCTTTGCTAATGGGTTTAATATTATAGGAGACTATGTACTTATATTCGGAAAATTTGGTTTTCCAGAGCTTGGGGTTAATGGAGCTGCTATTGCAACTGGAACAGCACAAATAATAGGTGCAAGTATTACCTTCTTCTTTTTAATAAGAGGAAAGTCAGGCATCAAGCTTCATATTAGTAAGGTATTTAAGTTAAGCAGAGATGTGGTTAAGAGTATTATAGATTTAAGTATACCTGCTACATTAGAAACATTTATGAATGAGGGTAGCAGACTATTATCTTCATTTTGGATAGCACAGCTAGGTACTATTGCTTTTGCTTCACATTCTCTTGCAAATGCAGCTGAGTCCATATCTTTTATGCCTGGTTACGGTTTTGCCGTAGCCGCTACTACAATGGTTGGTCAAAGCTTAGGTGCTAAAGATATAAAAAGAGCAGAAATTAGTGCTAGAAAATCAGTAATATACTCAGTTTGTTTAATGGGAGTAGTAGCTTCAGCCTTTTTAATTGTACCATATGGAATCATGAGGCTTTTTAGCAATAATCTAGAGACTGTAGCTTTAGCTTCAAAGTGTTTACGTGTAGGTGCTGTTGAACAAATACCTATAGCTATAGCCATGTCTATTTCAGGAGCACTTAAGGGGGCAGGAGACACCAGAGGTCCATTTAAAATATCATTAGTTACTAATTTAATTGTAAGGCTTCCTTTGATTTTCATAATTGTGTTTATATTAAAATGGAATGTAGTATTTGTATGGTGGGCTACAGCTGTACAATTTATTGTTGAAGCTATTTTAATGACAATTAGATATAAAAAGGGAAGATGGAAATCCATAAAAATATAAAAGAAAGGGCTTGGAAAAGCCCTTTCTTTTATATTTTATTTCTTAATCTAGTTCAATAGATTTTATTACATACTCAATATTCTCCATAGGAGTTTCTATTAAAACATGATCTCCTACTTTTTTTAATAAAAGCGATTTCCCAATTGGTGAAAGGTATGAAGCAAAGTCACCATCTAATGGATTTGTAGTTAAGAAAGGAGAAACTATTTTGAACTTTTCTACTTCTTTGCTATATATGTCTTCCACTTCAACCACACTATTGATTAAAACAAAAGGACAATCGGTATCTATTTTCTTAGTCTTTTTTACATTTTTAATGTACTTATCAACTTTTGAAATATAGTTTTCAATAAGTATCTCAAATTCTAATCTTTCGGCAGACATATCATAGTAATATTCTTCAATAACCTTAGTTTTTTCTTCTTCTATTTCCACTAAATGCTCTATAAGTTTTTCAAAGATTGCTTTTGATTTTGTGCTAATTTTAACCCACCCCCCTATCCCCTGATACATTAAATGGTAAATAATTATATATACAACAAGCCATTCCGCAGAAACACGGAATGGCTTCTTAAATAATGGTATCATAGATGTTAATCATTGTCAACTATTACTGACATTACCATTTACTAACAAAACGGCTTTAATTACTTGTTATTTAAGTCTAGGGTCATTATTATCCACATTATTTACTGTGTTCTTAAGCTCTCCATTGTTTTCTAAAATATTTTCCATATCTTTAAAGCCAACGATGTCAGGTATAATTCTTTTTCTAAGTACATTTTTTTCACGAAAGCCATTAGGTCTATTAACGTATTTCATCTTTTTCACCTCTTATTATTTAAATTTCTACTATTTGAATCCTATTATGTTATTTTCGGCTATAGGAAATCTTGATTTTTTATTAATTTCATTATTTAGGTTAGGAATTGGAGCTGGATTTTTAGTTTTGTTAAATTCAGATACATTTGGTATTGTGCTATCTATTAATGGATTTTCGCTATTTGAATTTCTATTGTTAAATACATCTTTCATAAAGTACTCACCATCCTGATTTATATTTCTTAATAGTTTGTTCTAATCTATTTTTAATTATTCTTTATGCATATCTAAGTTATAAAAGTCCCCCGAATAAGGTTTTAGTTTATCTATATAGAAACATCATTTTGCATAAAACATTCAAATCAAGGGAAATATAAGGTACGAATAAGACCTTGGTGGAGGGATGAAGATGATAGAAAAGAAGGGAATATCACATAGTGCTTATGGTGGCGTTCATGGCAAAGATTATATTCCTTATATATCAGTAGAAGAAGCTATGCCTGAACTAACAGTTGCTTCTTTAGTAATAGGGTGTTTGTTTGCAATATTATTTGGTGCTGCAAATACATATTTAGGGCTTAAAGTTGGACTTACTATTTCAGCTTCTATTCCTGGAGCCATAATGGCAACAGGAATTCTAAAAGGTGTTCTGAGAAGGAACAATATCCTAGAGGCAAACATGATACAATCCATAGGTGCCATGGGAGAATCCATTGCAGGAGGACTTATATTCACTCTTCCAGCAATTATAATTTGGGGATTAGACCTGAAACTAAGCACAATAGTAGTAGTTTCAGTACTAGGTGGATTATTAGGAATATTGTTTATAGTCCCCCTAAGGAAGTTTCTGATTGTAGAAGAACATGGGAAACTCGTTTATCCTGAAGGTATGGCTGCAGCAGAAGTACTCGTAACTGGAAGCACAGGTGGTGCTGGATTTGTAACAGTGCTTATGGGCCTAATCGTTGGAGGATTATATAAGATACTTTCTGGTGGTTTTGCTCTTTGGATAGAAGAACCAGAATGGACTATTAGACCATTACAAGGTGCTATATTTGGAGTAGATGTATTGGCTTCACTTATTGGAGTAGGCTATATTGTAGGTATAGAAGCAGCTCTTTATATGTTTGCAGGTGCCTTAGTAGCATGGATAGGACTGATCCCACTTATCAAATACGTAGGAAGTGGTTTGACATCTCCATTATTTCCATCAATAAAACTAATATCACAGATGAGTGCATGGGAAATATGGAGTAGCTATATTAGATATGTAGGGGCCGGAGCCGTAGCTTCAGGAGGCTTTATCAGTCTTGCTAAGTCAGCTCCAACAATTATTAGATCATTTAGGTCAGCAATGTCCGGCATAGGGAAGGGTGAAGCAACTAACAAAAGGACAGATAAAGATTTAGCATTGACTTGGGTAGTAGGTGGAGCAGTTTTAGTTTTCTTACTTTCTTGGCTTCTACCATCTGTAAATGTAGGGCCAATAGGAGCTTTAATGCTAGTATTCTTTTCATTCTTTTTCTCAGTAGTATCAGCTAGAATAGTTGGCATTATTGGGGTATCAAACAATCCAGTATCTGGTATGACTATAGCCACCTTACTCTTTGTAACATCAATACTAAGAATAACAGGTTTCGTAGGGAATACAGGCATGCTAGCTGCTATAATAGCTGGAGGAATAGTCTGCGTGGCTATTGCAGTGGCAGGCGGGGCAGGACAAAATATGAAGACAACATTTATCATAGGAGGTACACCTAGAAATGTTCAGATAGCCATGTACATAGGTGTATTAGCTTCAGCAGCATTTGTTGGGTTAGTCATACTGCTTCTCAATAAAATATATGTTATGGGCTCGGATCAAATACCGGCCCCTCAAGCAACCTTGATGTCTATGGTAGTCAAGGGAGTAATGACTGGCCAGTTACCTTGGGTACTCGTAACAATAGGAGCAGTTTTTGGAGTAATGTGTGAGCTAATGGGTATCCCTATATTAGCATTTGCTTTAGGCCTATACTTGCCTATACATTTAAGTTCGGGCATACTTGTGGGTGGAATAATTAGAAAGCTTGTAGATAAAAAATATAGGAATAATGAGGTATTACTAAAAACGCAAACTGAAAAAGGTATATTAGTGTCCTCGGGATTAGTGGCAGGAGATGCTCTAATGGGCATTGTAATAGCAGCCTTTGCGGGTTTAAATATCAATATAGCTGTTGGAAAAAGCTTAGCTCTAAATATAACTCAAAATCCAATAACTGCATCAGTGGCTTTCTTTTTATTAGCGATGTGGATATACTTTTTTACAACAAAAACAAAAGGTATTGAAAATAATAGGTGATGATTATGAAGGTGAAATCAAAAAATAAAAAAGATAATTTCTTATTGTATGTTCCTAGAAAAAGCCATGATAATTGGATAGAAAAAGACGAAGTAGTATGTTTGATATTTACCCATGATAAAATAATTGAGAAAATAGCTCAAAAATTATTTAAGAGACCTAGTGTTACAGACATAAAGCTTGATGAAATAGGTACATTTATATGGCAGCTAATAGATGATAACAGAAATATATATGATATAGGAGAATGTCTATTAGAGAGATATGGTAAAAGTTGTGAGCCTGTACATGAAAGACTTATAATGTATCTAAGGTACTTAAATAGAATGGGATGGATAAAGTTTAGAAAAGAGAAATATAGTAATATATAATAGACAGCTAGCTTAAGGAAAGGAGAAATCCTTAAAGCTAGTTGTTTTTATTTAATTGTTTGCAAATACAAACTTCTTGCAAAGTATGTTGTTTTTCAATACTATTATAACTAAAGAGTATATAGATATAGAGATGTAATAGAATTATTCACATCCGAAACGGTGAGCGTATATTTCTATTACATCTCTTATCCATAATTTTTATGATAGTAGGTCGATTATTATGGAGCTAAAGCAAAAAATTAAAGTATCTGTTCGCAACCTAGTTGAATTTATCCTAAGATCTGGAGATATTGATGGGGGATTTGTAGGTAGTAGCAACAATAGGGCTGTGGAGGGTACTCGAATACATAAAAAAGTACAGAATGCCAGTGGAGAAAAATATGAAGCTGAAGTTGTCCTTAAATATGAAATAGAATATAAGGACTATATTTTATGTCTTGAAGGCAGAGCAGATGGCATTATTCAAGACGGCGATATAATTACTATCGATGAAATAAAAAGCACTGCAGCTCCTATTGAAAAAATAGATGAAGATTTTAACCTTCTTCATTGGGCACAGGCAAAATGCTATGCCTTTATTTATGCCGAAGAAAATGAGCTGTCAAAGATAAATGTACAGCTAACATATTATCAAATAGATACAGACGAAATTAAACGAATATTTAAAGAATTTTGTTTTAATGAATTGAAAGGATTCTTTTTTGAGCTAATTCAAAAGTACTTTATTTGGACTGAAATGCAGCATCAATGGAATATAGAAAGAGATATTTCTATTAGAAATCTATCTTTTCCCCATGAAACATATAGAAAAGGCCAGAGAGAATTAGCTGTAGCTGTATATAAAACTATAGTTAATGATAAAAAGCTTTATGCCCAAGCACCTACTGGAATAGGAAAGACCATATCTACAGTTTTTCCTGCCATTAAGGCCATGGGGGAAGGCCATACTTCTAAAATATTTTATTTAACAGCTAAAACTATAACTCGAACTGTTGCTCAAGATGCTTTTTCATTGATGAGACAAAATGGACTTAGAGCAAAAACTGTGACTATTACTGCTAAAGAAAAAATATGTTTTAAAGATAAAGCAAGCTGCAATCCTGACACATGTGAATATGCCAAAGGACATTTCGACAGAGTAAATGATGCCATAATGGATATTTTGAAAAGTGAAGATAATCTTAATAGAGAAACAATAGAAAGATATGGAAGGAATCATTGCGTATGTCCCTTTGAATATTCATTAGATTTAACTATTTGGGCAGATGTCATAATCTGTGATTATAACTATGTTTTTGACCCTAGGGTATCCCTAAAAAGATTTTTTGCTGAAAAAGGCGGGGATTATGTATTTTTAATTGATGAAGCGCATAATCTAGTTGACAGGTCTAGAGAAATGTTTTCAGCAGAACTTTATAAAAAACCTTTTTTAGACTTTAAAAGAGAAGTAAAAACTACTCATTCAAAACTATCAAAGGCTCTTAATAAAGTTAACCAGTACATGCTAGATCTGAAAAAGAAATGTAATGATGATGGCTATTATACTAAAGAAGAAATAGATAGTGATATATATTATCTATTAAAAAAGTTTATAGCTGAATGTGAAGAATATTTGTTAAAGCAAAAAAAGAATGAGATAAATGAAGATTATTTAAGCCTATATTTTGATGCTATTTCCTTTACAAGAATATGGGAACTGTATGATGATAAGTATATTACCTATGCAGAAGATTCAAATGGAGATGTAAAGATAAAGCTTTTTTGCCTTGATCCATCTCATTTATTAAAGGAAACCTTAAAGAAAGGTAAAGCAGCCGTATTTTTCTCAGCCACATTAATTCCAATGGATTATCATCGCAATATATTAGGTGGAGAAGAGGATGACTATATGATTTATTTAGATTCTCCTTTTTCCATTGACAATAGGTGTATTCTTGTAGCAGATAGAATATCAACAAAATATAAAGATAGGGAAAAAAGCTACATAGATATTGCAGAATACATAAAATCTGTTTTAAAAGCTAAAGAGGGTAACTATTTAATCTTTTTCCCGTCCTATCAATATATGAATAAAGTTTATGAAATTTTTACAGAGAAATATCCAGAGTTTGAAACCTACATTCAGGCACCTAATATGTCTGAAGAAGAAAGAGAAGATTTTCTAGAACTATTTGAATTAAATACACAAAAAAATGTTTTAGGCTTTTGTGTATTAGGAGGAGTATTTTCTGAGGGGATAGACCTGAAGCATGATAGGCTAATAGGGGTTATAGTAGTTGGAGTGGGACTACCTCAGATTTGCTTAGAGAGGGATATTATTAAAGACTATTTCAATAAGATAAATAAATTAGGTTATGAATATTCATATATGTATACAGGTATGACCAAAGTCCTTCAAGCAGCAGGCAGATTAATTCGTACGGAAGAGGATAAGGGTGTTATTCTGCTACTTGATGAGAGATTTGTCTATTCAAATTATCAAAGACTATTTCCTAGGGAATGGTTTCCTTATACAAGAGTAACGAATGAGAGTATAGAGAAGTATTTAAGTGAATTTTGGAGACAGCAGAGTTAGAAGTATGATTGAGAATTATTACAATTTTCCTTAAATTTCTACAAAAAAAATTTTAAAAATATTATTGACTTTAATTGTGTACGTGGTATAATAGTTTTTGTCGGTAAGAAAAAAACAAATTACGCGGGAGTGGCGGAACTGGCAGACGCGCTAGACTTAGGATCTAGTGTCATTGACGTGGGGGTTCAAGTCCTCTCTCCCGCACCACAACAGCCAATGGTATATTCCATTGGCTTTTTTTATATTTTATATATTTTTTCAAAAAATGTATGGTAGAATTGGACATGGGAAGAATTTATGATATAATATAATGGTTAATTATGAGAATGATGATTTTATCATAATTGTAAAATAAAAGGACATTAATATTATTTGCAGTATACAGAATTTTTTAAAATGTATATATTCACACTATACATAGACATGAACCCGTAGATATGCCTATAATTAATTGTCAATGATATAAATATGTGTGAATTAAAGAGACTAATATAAAGTTTTAAGGAGGATATTTAATGAGCTCAACATTTGTAAAGAAAGAAAATAATACGGTCACTTTAAAATTTGAAGTAGACGCAGAAACATTTGAAAAGGGTGTTCAACAAGCTTATTTAAAAAATAAGCAAAGATTTAATATTCCAGGATTTAGAAAGGGGAAAGCTCCTAGAAAGATAATAGAAATGAATTATGGAGAAGGAGTTTTTTATGAAGATGCAATAAACATTGTATTCCCTGAAGCATATGATAAGGCTATAGAAGAACATAAACTTGATCCAGTAGATAGACCATCTATTGATATTGAAGAAATTGAAAAAGGAAAGCCTGTAGTGTTTACAGCTGAGGTTACAGTAAAACCTGAAGTTAAGCTTGGAGAGTACAAGGGTATAGAAGTTGAAAAAGCTGAGTATAATGTTACAGATGAAGATTTAGAAACAGAATTAAAGAAAATGCAAGAAAGAAATGCAAGAATTGTAGATGCTGGTGATAGACCAGTAAAACAAGGAGATATTTTAACTATTGACTATTCAGGATTTGTTGGAGAAGAACAATTTGAAGGAGGGACAGCACAAAACCAACCTCTTGAAATTGGATCTGGCAGATTTATACCTGGATTTGAAGATCAACTTGTAGGAAAAAATAAGGAAGAAGAAGTAGTAGTAAAAGTTACATTCCCTGAAGAATATCATGCTGAGGAATTAGCAGGAAAAGATGCTATTTTCAAAGTTGTAATACATGAAATAAAAGAAAAAGAATTACCAGCTCTTGATGATGAATTTGCAAAAGATGTAAGCGAATTTGACACACTAGGTGAATTAAAAAATGACATAATGAGCAAACTTCAAAAACAAGCAGAAGATAGAGCAAAAGTAGAAAATGAAAATAAAGTAGTAGAAAAAGTAGTTGAAGCATGTGAAGTTGATATACCTGAGGTTATGATTGATAGACAAGTAGATGATGACATAAATGATTTTGCATATAGACTAAGATACCAAGGATTACAATTTGATAAATATTTAGAAATAACTGGTTCAACAATTGAAGATTTAAGAGAGCAATTTAAACCAAATGCTGAAAAATTAGTAAGAGCTGATTTAGTATTAGAAGCTATTTCAGAAAAAGAAGGAATAGAAGTAACAGATGAAGAATTAAATGAAGAGCTCGAAGATATTGCTAAGCAGTATAATCAAGATGTTGCTAAATTTAAGAATAACATAAAAGGCGACGATTTAGAGTATATTAAGAAGGGTATAATTAAAAGAAAGACAGTTGAGTTTTTAGCAAATGAAGCTAAATTGTCTTAATAAGTAAATGGGGAGGAGATAACATGGCTTTAGTTCCAATGGTTGTTGAACAAACAAACAGAGGGGAAAGATCATATGATATTTATTCAAGGCTTTTAAAGGAAAGAATTGTTTTTATCAGTGATGAAATAAATGATGTCACTGCAAGCCTTGTAGTGGCACAGCTTTTGTTCCTTGAAGCCGAAGATCCAGATAAAGATATTCAGCTTTATATAAATAGCCCTGGAGGCTCTATTACCTCAGGCTTTGCCATATATGATACAATGCAATATATAAAACCAGATGTTTCAACTATCTGCATTGGTATGGCAGCAAGTATGGGTGCTTTTTTACTTGCAGCAGGAGCTAAAGGAAAGAGATATGCACTTCCAAATGCTGAAGTAATGATACATCAACCTTTAGGTGGCGCCAGAGGTCAAGCTGAAGATATTAAAATCCAAGCAGAGAGAATATTAAAATCAAGAGATCAAATAAATAAAATACTAAGCGAAAGAACTGGGCAGCCTCTAGAAAAAATTGCAAAGGATACAGACAGAGATAGTTTTATGTCTGCTGAAGAAGCTAAAGAATATGGTATAATAGATGAAGTGATTACATTTAGGAAATAAGGTAGTTAGGAGAGGTGAACCATGCCAAAATATGAAGAAAAGCAGCTTAAGTGTTCATTTTGTGGCAAATCTCAGGAACAAGTAAGAAGACTTGTTGCAGGACCTAATGTGTATATATGCGACGAGTGTATTGAGTTGTGTCAAGAGATAATAGATGAAGAGTTTGAGGATACTTTTGAACTTGAGATGAAAGAACTTCCAAAGCCTGCAGACATAAAAAAGGTTTTGGACGAGTATGTAGTTAAGCAAGATAGAGCAAAAAGAGCTTTAGCTGTTGCAGTATATAATCACTACAAGAGAATCAATAGAAAGGCATTGTCTGATGATATAGAATTACAAAAAAGTAATATAGTCATGATTGGACCTACTGGTTCAGGAAAGACTTTGTTGGCACAAACATTAGCAAGGATACTAAATGTTCCTTTTGCTATTGCAGATGCCACATCTCTTACTGAAGCAGGATATGTAGGTGAAGACGTTGAAAATATATTACTAAAGCTTATTCAAGCTGCTGATTATGACATAGAAAGAGCAGAAAAAGGAATAGTATATATAGATGAAATAGACAAAATTGCCAGAAAGTCAGAAAATCCATCTATAACTAGGGATGTAAGTGGTGAAGGAGTTCAGCAGGCCCTACTTAAAATACTTGAAGGAACAGTAGCTAGTGTTCCTCCACAAGGCGGCAGAAAGCACCCACATCAGGAGTTTATTCAAATAGATACTACAAATATTCTATTTATAGTAGGTGGGGCCTTCGATGGATTAGAAAATATTATCCAAAGGAGAATAGGCAAAAAATCCATGGGCTTTGGTGCTGAAATTCAAAGCAAAGAAATAAAGGATGTAGGAGAGGTATTGAAACACTTACAGCCTGAGGACTTGCTTAAATTTGGTTTAATACCAGAGTTTGTTGGTAGACTTCCAATAATGGTTACTCTAGGTCTTTTAGATAAGGAAGCTCTAATAGAAATACTAACCAAGCCTAAAAACGCCCTTGTTAAACAATATAAGGAAATGTTTAATATGGATGGTGTAGAGCTTGAAATAGATGATGAGGCCTTAGAGGTAGTAGCTGAGAAAGCCATAGAAAGAAAATCTGGCGCTAGGGGTCTTCGAGGAATATTAGAGGAAATAATGTTAGACATAATGTATGAAATACCTTCTAGAGAAGACATAGAAAAATGTGTTATTACAAAAGATACAATATTAAATAAAACAGAACCTACCCTTGTTCTTTCTGATAAGAGAAAAAAGAAGAAGGCTAAAAAATCTAATAAAGAAGAAACAGCATAAAAAAACCCGCAAATTTGCGGGTTTTTTATTATTTGTGCATTACTAGCAATAACTCTCTCAAAGTTTTAATAGCTACAGCAGTTGAAGCACCGCTAGGATCATAGTGTGGAGATAGTTCATTGATATCTGCAGCTACAACATTTAACTGAGACATTTTCAATATACAATTTAACAATGTAGAGAAATCTACTCCGCCCGGTTCAGGAGTTCCTGTTCCTGGGAAAACTGAAGGATCTAATACATCTAGGTCAATAGTTACATAGACTGGTTTTCCTTTAGTTTGCTCTATAATATAATCTATATCGTCACAGTTATATCTATTTTGATGAAGATGTTCTTTAGCCCATTCAAACTCTGATCTATCACCAGAACGAATACCCATTTGAAATATCTTACCATCTCCTACAAGATCCCATACTCTTCTAATTACAGTTGCATGAGATAATTCTTTACCAAAAAATTTATGACGCAAATCTGTATGAGCATCAAAATGAATCACATGCAAATCAGGATATTTTTCAACTACTGCTCTTACAGTTCCTAATGTTACCAAATGTTCTCCACCAATCATAACAGGTATCTTGTCGTCTACTAAAACATTTTTAGTAAAGTCAGAGATAATATCTAATATTTGTTCAGGTCCTCCATAAGGAAGTACTAAGTCGCCATAGTCAAATACAGATATTTCAGTTAAGTCTTTGTCTTGATAAGGACTATAGGTTTCAAAACCTAAAATACTTTCTGCTCTCATTGCTTTAGCAGCAAATCTAGTACCAGGTCTATATGAGGTTGTACCATCATAAGGAGCACCAAAAAGTACTATATTTGACTCTTCATATGTTTTATCGCAGCCTATAAAATTTTGGACGTTTTTATTTATTGTCATTTTCTATCAATTCCTTTACGTAATTTGGTAGTGCAAAACAGCCTTTGTGAAGTTCTGTATTATAATATTTAGTTTTAATTCCTAGCGCATCCCATCTATCTGCATCTAGGTCCATTATAGGGTCGATTTTCTTTGATGCAAAACCGAAAAGCCAGTGGCCAGATGGATATGTTGGGATATGTGCTTGATAAACCTTGCAAATAGGGAACAATTCCCTAATTCTTTTATGAGCTCTTTTCATTGAATCAGCATATTCTTTGTAATATGGACTTTCATGTTGATTCACTAAAACTCCCTCATCATTTAAAGCCTTGAAACAGTTACCATAAAACTCTCTTGTAAATAAACCTTCACCAGGTCCAATTGGATCAGTCGAATCAACAATAATAAGATCGTACTCGTTCTCTTTAGAACGAACGAATCTAAGCCCGTCTTCAAAATATAATGTAACCCTTGGATCATCAAATTTAGAAGCGGTTTGTGGCAGAAATTCTTTACAAACATCTACAACAAGTTTATCAATTTCCACCATATCAATTTTCTCAATGGAATCGTATCTTGTTAACTCTCTAACAGTTCCACCATCACCAGCACCAATAACAAGAACTCTTTTAATGTCTGGCTTAGCTGCTATAGGAACATGAACAATCATATCATGATAGATAAACTCGTCTTTTTCAGTCATCATCATTAATCCATCAAGAGTAAGAAATCTTCCAAATTCATCTGAATCAAAAACATCTATTTTTTGGAAAGGGCTCTCTTTGCTATAGACCTGTTCCTTGACTCTTATAGAAAACCTAACGGTATCAGTGTGTTCTTCTGTGTACCATAGCTCCATTATTTACACCTCCTTATATATCTAAAACATTTATATAATTTACATTCATATCTTCGGCTCCTGTAAGAAGGCAGCCTTTTTCTTTTGAATACATTATATAATCAACGGCATCTTTTGTTATCATCTCTCCTGGAGCCAATATTGGTATTCCTGGTGGATAACACATTATAGATTCCCCGCTAATTAGACCAGCACTGTCTTTCAAGCTGATCTTTTTCTTGTTAGCATAAAATGCCATCTTAGGAGAAACCTTAACAACAGGTGATATATATTCGTGATCAATCATGTTAGCCTTATCTTTTGAATGAGTACGCTTTATTTCTGCAAGTGCTGATACCAGTCTTTCAATAGCAAAATAGCTATCGCCTACGGAAATAATTGCAAGAAAGTTAGCTAAGTCTCCAAATTCTAATTGAATAGAATAATCATCACGTAATATATCATATACCTCAATGCCAGCGAGACCTAAATCTAAAGTATGGACACTAAGTTTAGTTTTATCAAAATCATAAGTACTGTCACCATTTATGATTTCTTCTGAAAATGCATAATATCCACCAACAGTATTTATTTCTTTTCTAGCATACTCTGAAAGCTCCAGTACCCTTGCAAAAATTTCTTTCCCATTTAAAGCCAGATTTTTACGAGCAATATCAAGGGAGGACAACAAAAGATATGAACCGCTGGTGGTTTGTGTCATATTTATTATGGTTCTCACATAGCCTGGGTTTATTCTTTCTGTATTTGTCAATAACAAAGAACTTTGCGTTAATGAACCTCCAGTTTTATGCACACTTACAGCAGACATATCTGCACCTAGATGCATAGCTGCTGGTGGAAGGTTTTCACCAAAATAAAAATGTGTACCATGCGCTTCATCTGCAAGAACAAGCATATTATTTTTATGGGCAATATCAATAATACTTTTTAAATCAGAGCATATACCATAATATGTTGGATTATTAACGAAAACAGCCTTGGCATCAGGATTTTCTATTATTGCTTTTTCTACATCTTTTACAGACATTCCCAAAGGAATACCTAGCTCTTTATTTATTCCAGGGCTCACATATATAGGTGTGGCACCGCTTAAAATAATTGCATTAATTGCACTTCTGTGAACATTTCTCGGCATGATTATCTTGTCGCCTTCCTTGCATACACTCATAATCATTGCTTGTACAGCAGAAGATGTACCATTTACCATAAAGAATGCTCTATCGCAATTAAATGCATCTGCAGCCAATTCCTCTGCATCTTTTATTACAGATGTAGGGTGGTTTAGATTATCTAGAGGCTTCATTGAATTTACATCAACAGAAAGACATTTGTCTCCGAGAAAATCTCTAAGCATAGTGTTACCCTTACCTTGTTTATGACCGGGAACGTCAAAAGAGACTATTCTCGCATTTCTGTAATCAATTAAAGCATCATGTATAGGTGCAACTTCATGTTTAAGTTTATTCATTTAATCATCCCCCCACATCACCTGTAAATATTCATTCCATAATATATTTCAATCATTTCACGAGAGATTTTATCCCTGATTTCACGACGCTCATTAGGAGAAAGCTCTCGAACATCTTTGTTAAAAAGATAATGGCTTAAGTTTATCTCACTTAACATCATTTTTGTATGAAATATATTTGATTGATAAACATTGACATCAATTGCGTCATATTTATTTAAAGTTTCTTTATTTATATAGTTTTGTATGGAAGTAATATTGTGATCCATATAATACTTATTCCCTTCAACATCTCTTGTAAAACCCCTTACTCTATAATCAATTGTTATTACATCGGAGTCAAAGCTTGATATTAGGTAATTCAAAGCATTAAGTGGGGAAATTGTGCCACAAGTGGATACATCAATATCGACTCTAAATGTAGTTATATCGTTATCAGGGTGAAATTCTGGGTAAGTATGCACTGTCAGATGACTTTTGTCTAAGTGCCCTACAACGCTTTCCCTTAAAGAAGCACATGTTAGATTTCCTTTATTACAGCTTGGATCAATTACATGAACTGGAATAGCTTCCTCAGTAATTAGAATAGTAACACTTGCTCCCTGAGGTTCATAATCCTGTTTCGAAATATTTAATACATGAGCTCCTATTATTTCCGTTACGTCACAAAGAATTTTAGTTAGACGTTCAGAATTATATTGTTCATCGATATATTCAATATAATCTTGCTTATCTTTTTCAGTTTTCGCATAGCAAACATCATAAATATTAAAACTAAGTGTCTTCGTTAGGTTATTAAAGCCGTAAAGCGTTATTTTATCTTTCAACCCTATCATCAGCAACCTTTCTTTAAATAATTTATAAAAATCTAGATAATTATATATAATTCTGGGGATAAAATCAATAAATAAACTAGAATTTTACTACTAATTTTTTCACTTTTTTTCACTTGATTTCTATTTAAAATATATGTACACTTTTTTATATATTCTTCCAAAGATACATTATCATTTTCTTAGATATAATAAGCAAAGAGTTATATTTTTATTATTTGGTAAAGGACTTTTAATAATACAAATAATTTGATTTGAAAATTAATGAAAAAGGAAATAATTAAAGAATATCGAATCAATTAAGGATAACATATCAATTACTAAAGCATTGGCTACAGGAATTAATACTTCTTAAGTCATTTGAATTTCAAACATATTCATAGAAAGGAGAGAGATGAACTTGGGGAAAAGTATTTATAAAGAGGTGGGAAAAAATGCCTACATCACCTAGAATATTAGTAATAGGAAGTATGAATATGGACTTAGTGACTATTACAAGTAAGATGCCTGCCATAGGCGAGACTATATTAGGGAGTGGATTTAGAATAATACCTGGGGGGAAAGGTGCAAATCAAGCTGTTGCTGCAGCCAGAATGGGGGCAAAAGTGAGTTTTATAGGTTGTGTGGGAGATGATATTTATGGAAAAAAGCTTATAGAAACACTGAAAAAGGAAAAGGTTAATACTGAAAGAATAACAAAGACTAAAAATCTATCTACAGGCATAGCTATTATAATAGTAGATGAAAAGGGAAACAATACTATTATTGCAGTGCCAGGAGCCAATACTGCAGTTACAGTTGAAAAACTATATGCAAATATTGATTTAATAGATTGGTGCGATATCATGGTTTTGCAATTAGAGATTCCTATGGAAACTGTAATTCAGTGTATAATAGAAGGAAAAAAGAGAAACAAAACAATAATATTTAATCCTGATCCAGCACAGGAACTTGATGAAGATATGCCAAAAAACATAGATTATTTAGTGCTAAATGAGATAGAGGCAAGACAAATTTTAAAAACAAATGAAGTAGACGATGTAAAGCTAGTTGGCAATCTAATGAATATGGGATTTGAAAATGTATTGATGACTGTAGGAGAACGGGGAGTATGGTTTAATGAAAAAAATGAAGTTAACCATATCCCAGCCTTTAAAGTTAATGCAGTTGATACAACAGCGGCAGGAGATTCATTCATAGGTACTTTTGCTACTTCTTTAGCAAAGGGAGTAGAAAAGAAATTAGCAATTAATGATGCTGTTAGGGCAGCAGCTATTACAGTTACCAGATTTGGAGCTCAAAGCTCTTTACCATATAGAGACGAAATATATACTATTTAATTAAATTAATTTTTGGCTCACTAGATTTTCTAGTGAGTTTTTCATTTGACAATATTTTTCTTAAATGTAGAATATATATGTTACAATAAAGGTTAGAATAATATAAACAACATGTTGACTATGGACTATTATTTGGGTAACATTTATTATAGCCCTAAAAATCAAGAGAGTTAAAAAAATTTACATAAATAAGATAACCTATAGATAAACATAGTGTCAAAGGGAGTTGAGCACATGGAAAAACAGGATTATAAAGTAGAAAAAAGAAGCATACCATTGATACCACTAAGAGGACTCTCTATATTTCCTTACATGGTTGTGCATTTTGATGTAGGAAGAGATAAGTCAATAAATGCTTTAGAAGAGGCAATGGTTAATGATTCGCTAATATTTTTAACAGCTCAAAAAGAAGCAGATGTAGATATGCCTGGCTCTGAGGATTTCTACCATACTGGAACAGTATGTAAAATAAAACAGCTGTTGAAACTTCCAGGGGATAATATAAGAGTGTTAGTTGAAGGAATTAATAGGGCCAAAATAACTAGAATTATTATGGAAGAACCATATTTTGAAGTAGAAATAGAAGAAATAATATATAATGAAGAAATTATTAAGGATAAGAAGATAGAAGCTCTTATGAGGATGGTAATCGAATCATTTGATGAATACATAGGCATAGGCAATAGAATATCTGCGGAAACATTGGTAAATGTATCGAAAATTGAAGAGCCAGGTAGACTAGCAGATGTAATAGCATCCTATATGTTTTTAACACTTGAAAATAAGCAAAAGATTCTAGAAGCCTTTCATCCATACAAGCGTTTAGAAACATTGCAAGTGATTTTAGGAGAAGAAATAGAAATATTAAAGCTAGAAGAAAAAATAAGCCAAAGAGTCAAGAAACAAATAAATAAAGTACAAAAAGAATATTATTTAAAAGAGCAACTAAAGGCTATACAGTATGAACTTGGAGAAGATGATGAGCTTTTAGAAGAAATAGATCAATACAGAGAAAAAATAGAAAACATAAAAATGCCTGAGGAAGTGAAAGAAAAGGCTCTTAAAGAGGTAGATAGACTACTTAAACTTTCTCCTTCATCTGCTGAAACAGGTGTTATTAGAACTTATCTTGATTGGATTGTTGAATTACCATGGGATAAGGAAACTAAAGATAGAGTCGATATCAAGAAATCAAGAGAAATACTAGATGCAGACCATTATGGTCTTGAAGATGTAAAGGAAAGAATACTAGAATATTTAGCAGTTAGAAAGCTAGCAAAGGGAATTAAAGGACCTATTTTATGTTTAGTAGGTCCTCCTGGAGTAGGTAAAACTTCTATTGCTAAATCAATAGCAAAATCCCTTAATAGAAAATTTGTAAGAATGTCATTAGGTGGAGTAAGAGACGAGGCAGAAATAAGAGGCCATAGAAGAACTTATGTAGGTGCTATTCCAGGAAGAATAATATCATCTATAAAGAAAGTTGGTTCAAAAAACCCTGTATTTCTTTTTGATGAGATAGATAAATTGAGCAGCGATTTTAGAGGAGATCCTGCATCGGCTCTATTGGAAGTATTAGATCCTGAGCAAAACAATACTTTTACAGATCATTTCCTTGAAGCACCTTTTGATCTATCAAAAGTAATGTTCATAACTACAGCAAACACTACAGCTTCAATACCAGGGCCGCTCCTTGATAGAATGGAAGTCATTAGGATTTCAGGCTATACAGAGGAAGAAAAGCTTCAAATTGCCATTAGATACCTATTACCTAAACAGATGAAAGAACATGGCTTAAAAGAAGAAAATGTTCATATATCTGAGAATACTATAAGAGATATAATAAATAGCTACACTAGAGAATCTGGAGTAAGAAATCTTGAAAGAAACATAGCAAACCTATGTAGAAAAGCTGCAAAAAAAATCGTTGAAGATAATGTAAAAACTGTGAGAATAAATAGTGGAAACTTAGATAAATATCTAGGCATTCCAAGATATAGACATGAGAAAGCTCAAGAAGAAAATCAAGTAGGTATAGCTACTGGTTTGGCTTGGACAGCGGTAGGTGGAGAAACTTTATCCATAGAGGTTACACCTATGCCTGGAACAGGTAAACTACAGCTTACAGGACAGCTAGGAGATGTAATGAAAGAGTCTGCTATGGCTGGAATAAGCTATATAAGATCAAAGGCAGCTGAACTTAAAATAGATGATAATTTCTATAAGGATAAGGATATTCATATACACGTACCTGAAGGAGCCATTCCTAAGGACGGACCTTCTGCTGGAATAACCATAGCTACAGCAGTTATTTCTGCACTTTCTGATGCACCAGTAAACAGAAATGTAGCCATGACAGGAGAGATTACATTAAGAGGAAGAGTCCTTCCTATTGGCGGAGTTAAAGAAAAAGTCCTAGCAGCAAATAGAGCAGGTATAAAAAAGGTTCTTCTTCCAATAGAAAACAAAAAAGATGTAGAAGAAATACCGGATAAAGTAAGACGAAAGATGAAGTTTGTATTTGTAAAAACTATGGACGAAGTGCTAAGCCATGCCTTAGTTAAAGAGGATGATAAAAATGAAAATTAGAAAAGTTGAGTTAGAGGCAGTAGCAGCAAAGCCTATTCAGTATCCAGAAGAAGGCCTAACAGAAATTGCATTAGCAGGAAGGTCAAATGTAGGAAAGTCTTCATTAATAAACACTCTAATAAATAGAAATAATTTTGCAAGAACAAGTGGACAGCCAGGAAAAACTCAAACCATAAATTTTTATAATATAAATGGTGAATTTAGAATAGTTGACCTGCCTGGATATGGATATGCAAAGGTATCCATGGGTGAGAGACAAAGATGGGCAGATATGATAGAAAAATACCTAACAAGCAGGCAAAGTCTTAAAGAAGTAGTGCTTCTATTAGATATAAGACATGAGCCCGGGGAACACGATAAAATGATGTACGACTGGATAAAATCCTTTGGATACAAAGGCTACATCATAGCCACAAAGGCAGATAAAATATCAAAAGGACAATGGCAAAAGCATGCAAGTATTATTAAGAAAAAATTGGAAGCTGAAAATACTAACTTAATCATACCTTTTTCAGCAGCTAAGAAATTAAATGTAGAAAAGGTATGGGAAACAATAGAGAGTATTTTGGAAATACATGAAGAAAATATTAATTTAGATGAAATAAAAACCGAGGAATAATATTTGATATGCTCCTCCTTATGGTTAAAAGTTTATTACTTTAACGTTTATCATAAGGGGAGCATATCAATTCCTCGGTTTTTATATAAACTTGTTTATCATATGCCCAATTACTTATTTCTTTAGAAAAGCTGTGGAGTTTCTAATGGATAAACTTACATCCACTACATAATCATTTACTTCCTCATCATTTAATAGACTAAGCATCAAGTCAACAGACTTTACACCTATTTCTTCAGAACTTTGCTTAACAGAAGTTAACGAAGGAGTAATAATGGGTGCTATTAATCCATCATCATAGCCAATAACTGAAATATCATGGGGCACCGATATGCCCTGTTCTGACAGTAGTTTTATAACACCTGAAGCTACTAAATCATTTGGCGCCAGCAGGCCATCTATGTCCATGGCATTGGCAATGATTTTTTTTGCAGCGTTGTATCCTGATATATGATCATACTTACAAACAACAACTAAAGAAGGGTCGAAAGGAATACCTTCTTCTTCTAAAGCTTGGATATAACCTTTAAATCTATCTAGAGTTGTATAAAATCCTGACTCTGGAGAAAAGGCCATTTCCAAAATGTTGCTGGAATCACATGGAGGATTCCAAAATCCTGCTAAAAAGCAAATTCGTTTTCGTTTTAATCTTAGTAAATACTTTGTAGCAATATATCCACCCTTTATATTGTCAGCATACACATGGGGTCTATCGGCTACTATACTTCTACGAAATGCAATGACTACAGGAATGTTCTTGAAATAATCAATCTCTGTAAAAGATTCATTTCTTGCTACAGGGCAATAGATTAAGCCATCTAATACAGAGCGAGATAAATGCTCTAATGATTTTTTTTCTTGTTCTAAGCTTCCATTTGAAGAAGAAACCATTAGGGTATGATAACTGTCTTGCGCACGAGTTATTGCTCCTGCCAGTATGCCGCTATAAAAAGGATTTGCTATGTCTGGAACAAGTAACCCAATTGTACCTGTTTTATGGCCCTTCATAAAACGAGCAGCAGCATTAGGCTTATAGTCCAATTGCTCTACAGCCTTCCAAACCGCCTTCTTAAGTTCAGGCTTTACGCTAGTTTTACCGTTCAACACCCTAGAAACAGTAGATATAGAGACATTAGCACATTCAGCTACATCTTTAATAGTAATAATTTTATCCATACTCATACTCCTATAAAAAACAAATATATACTTATGTAATTATAGCATATGCTTATTTTTCTGTAAATTTTTTGGCCATAAGCTATATAAAGTTATAAAACTCCCATATTTTAAATATGTCTTAGTTATAATAAACCAGTAATATGCCACCAAGGTATCTGCACTAAAAGAACTGTAATATAAACAGCTGCAGTGAGAGGGATACCCATTTTAATAACATGAGAATCATCATACATTCCAAAATCATCACCCAATCCTATTAGCATAGTCATATGCTGGTACGGCAAAATATAATGAAATGCCACTGATGTATATACTAACAACACAGGGACTAAAGGATTTAATGATGATGAAGCAAAATAACCCAAAAAGGCTGGGGTTGCTATACCCATTACTGCCATTACACTACCTAATACCATATGAAGAGCTATAGATACTGTTACAATTAATAGGGCTAAAACAAAAATATTTGATGGCATTTGTGAAGGTAAAATAACTGAAGCAATCCAGCTATTCATACCAGTAACTCCTCCCACTTTGCCTATAGCTAAAGCTGCTGTCAAGAACAAAAGTGTATCTATTGGAACAGTTTTCCACGATTCTGCCGTAAGTACATTACCAATAACCGGCATACTCATCATTATTGCCACAATAATAGTAACCCAACCTAAATCAATTCCGTGCAATGAATCAGTCATCCAAAAAGCAATAGCAATAACTACCCAAAGAATAGTCCTCTTTTCTAAAGATGTCATAGAACCTAAAGCAGAAAGTTTCTTTTGAATTATTGATTTATCTATGCTAAATTCCTTACTTGGTTTAAATAATAACAAAATAAGTATGCAAGTAAGAGCACTAGCTGCTAAAGCAGGAACCCCCATTTGATAAAGCCAACCTAACCACCCTAGACTTTGTCCAGAAAAAGTAACTGCAATGATATTTATAGTGCTATCAGCCGTTAAAAAAATCATAGCTGTAGGTACGGAAGCAGCAAATACTGTGAAGCCAACAATGGCAGCATCTTTTTTTTCAAGGTTTGCGCTTTTTATCACCACATGCATAACTGAAAGCACTAAAAAAGCTCGTGGCCATGGATGAGGTATTAATAAACCTAGAATAATCTGAAGTGCAAAGGAGGAAATTATTATACTTTTAAAAGAGTTAACATATTTTAAAATAAACATATAAGCAATTCTTTCACCAAGACCTGATCTGTTTACAGCATCTGATATTAAATATGCACCAATCACTAAATAAATAGTAGATGTAGTCCAAAGAGAGAAAACATCATTAGGAGGTGCAACTTTGAGTACAACTAAGCTAACAAGAAAAAGGATTGATGAATATCCTGCATTAGTTACCTTTGTTGCCCAAAAGATTACTGTCATTAAACTTAGTGCTAGGCACTTTTGACCCTCAGGAGAAATGCCATTTAAGTCAATGTTAAAAATAATTATTGCTACTAAAATTCCAGCAATAAAGCCAATTTGCCGCTTATACTTGCTTAATGTAGACATATTGCATCACCTTCCATGTGTATATAATTAAATCTTTAGCTAACATCTTGAGACTATAATTAAAAATTTCTCCAGATTATATATTTGATTTACATTCCAGCAAACGTTTGCTAAATCTAAGTAATACTAAGTATATAATAAATAAATTAATTTGACAACAGTTTTCCGAGAAAACCAAGCAATACCTGTAAACATCAGTTAAATTAATGGCTTGAAGGAAAATTTAAAAAACCTATTGACAAACATAGTGGGCTATTCTATACTGAAGTAGCAGAAAACGTTTGCTAAACTACATAATAAAAAACAATGAAAGGAGATTTGTGTTATGAAAAAGTTTATTGCTTTATTTATGGTAACGGTTATTATTTTAGCCGGGTGAGTTGGATGCAGTTCAGGAGGACCATCTAATGAGCCTAAGGACTC